>JAJYPQ010000027.1 GCA_021795255.1 Pseudomonadota bacterium | reverse complement strand
ATGTGATGCGCAAAACGACGTTTTGGACATCTCTTGGAATGCTGCTGGGGCTCTTGGCGTTTGGGGGATTCATGCCGCCCGCCGAGGCTCATGCCACGCCGTATGTGATGCCGCAATCCTCGCGCATCGTAGTCTTTAATTACAGCCGGTACCGGACATACACGATCTTGACGCGCCCGATGACAGTCACAGATATCCAGCTGGCCCCGGGCGAAAAACTCGTGACTTTGGCAATCGGAGACTCCGTTCAATGGATCACAGCGCTTGCGCCCGGCAATATCCTAATTAAACCTACACGCTCGGGGCTCTTCACGTCGGCCACCATCATCACAAATGAACGGATCTACGAATTGACGCTCCGTTCGGGGCCGCTGACCGGGCAGTGGTATCAGCAGGTCTCTTGGCAATACCCGCAGATCCTGCTCTACAACGAGCAAGTGGCCGCCCAGACCCAGTCAGCTCGCCGTAAGGCGCACGCCAAGCGTCATGCACAAATAGCTGGCGTGGTTGCCAACCCCGCGAAACTGAATTTCGACTACACCATCCGCGGACACGCTTCCTTCAAGCCCAGAATCGTGTTCGACAACGGTGTCTGGACGTGGATTCACCTGCCGACTCACGCACAAGTGGTGCCGGCGCTCTTTGTGCGCCGCTCCGATGGGAAATACGCCCTGACCCGGTACGTCGTGCGCGGCCACTACATCATCGTGCAACGCACCTTTCATCGGGCCCTGCTGCGACAGGGCCGGCGCACGATCACGCTCATCAATCGCCACACGTCCTCGCATCATCACAAGCGCCCCTTTGTCATACCGAACGCCATGAGCGCGGGGGGAGGTTAGGCCATGACTGACGAGTCCTCCCAGAACCCACAGAAAGCGGTCGTCGACAACCGGTCGCCAGACACCGCCGGCCGTGGTCTGCCCAGTCGCAAGATGCTGGCCTGGGTCGGTGGCGTCGTGGGCATCCTGGCGATTGTGATCACTGCTATCGACAGCGCGCTGCCCCATCACAAGATGGGCGCCGGACACCACAGCAGCAAGTCGCGACATAAGGACTTGGCGGCGGAGCATCCTAGTGAGCAAAAGCTGCGGCGTCTTTTGCGCAAGGAATCCCAGCCGGTGCCGCCGTCACCCGCTTTACCAGGCGAGCTGTCCTCGACGCCTGCATCGGGCGCGTCCTATAGGCCGGCGAGCTCCGGCGCGCCTTATTCGTCGTCTGCTACTCAGACCAGCGCGCCGGCCGGTAATCCCAACCCCTTCGCCAACGTGGACCAACCGCCACCCGCGGCCAGCGCCAGCAACCAAGCACGCGCGCGCTGGGCCAATATTCGCGCCAGTCAAATCGTAGTGCAAAAAGGCGGGACAGCGCAGAGGACGTCTGCCGCATCCGGATTTCCGGCATACCCGGGCGAGCCGGCATTTCCGACCGGCGCGCCCACCATGCCCACAGCATTGCCGTCCGGCGGGTACCCAGGCACCAGCGGAGTTGCTCTGCCCTCCCTCACGCCGGGCGGGCGGCAGACCCTGGCGGGTATGTTGCAAGGCCCCAAACCGCCTTCACGCACGCATAGCTACCAGCGCTACTTGGCGGCCCATGCGAAGGCGTCGAAAAAACACCGCGCAGCGCACATCGAGCCCGCCCGCCGCGGTATTGCCATCACGCCGGGGACACCGATTCCGGCGATTCTGATGACGCGCATCAATACCCAGCTACCCGGCTCGGTCGTGGCGCAGATCACGCGCACGGTCTACAGCCCGAACGGACGCATCGCGATCCCGGCCGGTACCAAGGCGGTGGGGTCCTATGATTCCCGGATCTTCAACGGCCAAAGCCGGACGTTGATCGCGTTTAGCCGCCTTATCTTTCCGAATGGCGAGACCTTGCACCTGCCGGGTATGCAAGGAATCGGCGTGCGCGGCTCCGCCGGTGTCGCGGCCCATGTCGACAACCATCTGTGGTCAGAGCTCGGCGCAGCTTTCCTGGTGGCCGAGCTTTCAAATCTGGCCAACCTCGGCGGCAGCAGCGGCTCGAGCCAGACCTATAACTACGGGGGTGGCGGCTCATCGTCGCTGGGCGCCGGCGGGCAGGTCATCGTCAATCAGGCCAATCAGATCCTGGCGCCGTACGAAAATATTCCGCCCACGCTCATTGTCGAGCCCGGGAAGTCGATTGCGATCATGGTCATGCGCACCGTGGAGTTTCGGAAATGAACGGGCTGACGCTCATGGCACTCCTGCTGTTGATGGGCGGCGCAGCCTACGCCGATCGCATCCGGAACTCGGCAATCCTGCCGCCCGGCACGCCAGGCGGTGGACCGCTCGTGCGCGCACAGACCGTTCACGCATCGCACACGGTACGCGAACGCACGCTGGCGGCCCAATGCGCGGTGACGTCCTATGCCTATGACATCCCGCCTGACCTCTTGCTGGCCATCGCCATCACCGAGTCCGGTCGGCACGGGGCACCATGGCCGTGGACGCTGGACGTAGACGGCCAGCCGGAATATTTCCGAGACCGGCAGGCAACGGTGCAGGCGGCCGAGAATGCGGTGCGCGCAGGCCATAAGCGGGTTGATATTGGCCCCATGCAGATCGATTGGCTCTATCACGGTGCGATGTTCCCGTCGCTGAAGTCGCTTACACATCCGTTCATGAACATCGCGGCGGCCGGCCGCATTCTGGCGCGCCTTCATGCCCGCACCGGGAATTGGTGGACAGCGGTAGGGGATTACCACAGCGCGGTGCCCGCCCTCGGCCGACCGTATATGTGGCACGTCTATCACGTCTACGAAGACCTGCGCACGGGCGCGGGCCGGGGGCAGGCATGATCGCCGGCATCGCGGGACTGTGTTTGCTGATCGCAAGCCTCGTGGCCGTGTTTCATCAGGCGCCACTACCAGTGATTGCCTACGACTTTCACTATCGGATCGTCGCGCCAGCGGCCTTGCACGGGGCCCAGGTGTTCACCGGTACGCACCACACCTACCTAATTCTGCCACCTGGCGAGGCCTTGACGGCGGCGGCGATCCTTCGTCAAAAACATCCGCATCCAGTTACCGCCCGCCGCGACGGACCCTATTGGCAATTGCCGGGCATCGCCCATGCCTGGCAGCTAACTACGACGCGCGGCACCTTGACCGCAACCGCGATTCAGGCGCCGCCCGCCGCCGCATCACCCATCCGCGCGTCGGTTCGTGTCCACCCCGTACGGCCACGGTCGCCAGCCGTCACGCCCACAAAGGTTGTTGCACGCCCCATGCCTGCCGTACGGCAGCACGCCAAGACCATTTCCGTGAGGGGTTCGTCAAAACGCCACCTCCATGTCGCCGCTCTTCGGTTCAAAGGGTCTCATCTGAGCGCGCGCGGTATGGCGCGCTTGATGGTCATGCGCGCGGCGCTCCGGCGGGCAACCGACATTCGTATTCTCGCATTTGCGCACAACGCCACGGCCCGCGACCGGCATCAGGCCGCGCGCCGGGCCGTAATCCTGGCCGCCATCCTTTTGCGGTGGGGCGTCTCCGCGCGCCACATGCGCATCCATATCCTGACCGGCGCTGTCACCTCGGTCGAGATTGCCTTTCTTTCCGCCCACAAGGACATACTGTCATGACCACTTTATCGACGTATCTTGCACGCACCGTGTGCTGCGCCACCTTGGTCCTGGCGGGCTGCGCGCCGGTCTGGACCCATACGACATCGCATCCGGCCGCCGCGCACTGTGTTGCATGTCAACCCCGCCGCCATGATGTGGGGCTCGGGTTTTCCGGAACCCGCTTGACCGCGATCGGCATGGCCCGGCTGCGAGCCCTGCGTCCGGCGCTACGCCAGACAACCAGCGTCCGCATTCTGGTCCATTCTGGGCACACCCGCGCCCGCAGCCAGCGGCGCGCCATGCGCCTGGCGGCCGTTGTGGCCGCGACCCTGCTGCGTTGGGGATACCCGCCGCGCCAGCTGCATATTCGCATTGTGCCGGCACACCACGCTCGGCTCGTGATCACCATTTTTTCCGCCCCTAAGGACATGACACCATGACCCACTTGTTGACGCGCCTCACTCGGACTGGCCGTTACGCTACGCTCGCTTTGGCGGGTCTCGCGCCGGCCTGGGCCCAGGGGTTGCCTCGGCTCACACCACCGGTCGCCACCCAGGCCTATGGATTCGCGTATCGCTTCACGGGTAATCCGCGCGCCTATCCCATACAGGCGTTCCGGGGCCGACATGCGCTCTATGTCCAATATCCACGGCACGTTCGTCCACGTCACGCCTGGGTGTGGCGCCATGATCGCTATGCTCGCGCCATGCTGGTGCATGAGGGGCCGTATTACGCCATCGTGCCGATGGCCGCGCGCACCAAGATATTGACCGGTCATGGGACAGCCGTGGTGTGGGCGGCCGATGCGGTTCCGGGGGCAAAGCCGCCGACGGTACATCCATTGCGAATCATACACGTCCCCGTTGCCGGCCCCGCGCACCCGCTGAGCGGGCCTCATGCCGCAGGCCCCGCGCTCGCGGTCGGGAAATCCGCGGGCGTGAAACCCGCCATGCCAACGGCCGCGCCCGTCCCGCCGAAAAAGCGGGTAATGATGTTGCGCGCGCAACGGCTCTCGCAAAATCTCCGCCGCTTTTTGGCTCACCACCACTGGCATCTGGCGTGGCGCAGCTCACAAGACTATGCCGTGCCCTATCCCTTTGTGCTGCGGGGACCCAATACGCTGGCGATCCTGCGGCAATTGGCCCAGCTCTACACCTTGCGTATTCATGTCTACCACGGCAATCGCGTCGTCGTGGTCACGCTGCCCAACCCATTGACGCGGAGGTTCATCCACCATGCGCATTAAACCTCTCGCCGGGGCGCTTCTTATGGCTGGCCTTGCCGGCTGCGCCACACCCACGCTGCGACAGATCGCGCACAAACAGCATCGCGTGATGGCGCGCGTGCAGCGCCTGCCGGCCGGCCTTATCGAAACAACGGGCGCCTATGTAGGACACCGGGTGGTGCGCTACGACGAAGTCCGCCATCCGGTGACCATCCGTGCTAATCAGACACCGCTCGGCGCGCTCGTTGCAGCCGCCGCCCAAGCCCACGGCGACTCGGTCTTTTTCGTGCACGGGGCCGATGCCTCGACCAAAATCACGGCGAGCGTGCATGACGCTGCGTTCCCGGTCGCGATGCGGACGCTGGCAGAGGCGGCGGGGTACGCAGCGGTCTGGCGCCCTCATCGGCACGAAGTGTTCATCGCGCCGCGCGCCACCTATTTCTACCGACTGCCGACGGACCTCTTGACGGCCGGGTCGGGCGACTACGCAGTCGGCGGCAACACGGCCGCGAGCGGCGCACAGTCAGGCGGCATGGGCGGTGGTATGGCCGGGGGCGCGTCACCCATGGGTGGTGCCGTAGGCGGCATGGGCGGCGCGGGCGGGTCCAGCGGCTCCAGCGGGTCCTCCATGGAGGCCGAATTCACGATCACCGGCGCGACCAAGGCCGAAAAAGCCAAAGCGCTGCACACCACCATCCTGCATTTGGCCGGGCCTGGGGCTGACGTCAACATCAACGCCGCTACCGGGATTGTCGCTGTGACCGCGAACGGCCGCGGACTGGCGCGGGTCAGTGCCTTTATCCGCCGGTATGTGGTGGCCGCCGACACCCGCGTGCAGGTCCACACCGCCATCCTCGAGGTCTCGCTCACGCACGGCCTGCAGTGGGGCATCAACTGGTCAAAGATCGCCAACATCAGCGGGGCGGTTGCAAAGCTCGGTTTCGCAAACACCGCGCCGGCACTGGCCAATGCCTCGGCCTCTACCGCTAGTGGTGGTGCAACGAGCGGCGCGACCACGTTAAGTTACACCGGGGCGTCCGTCAGTTCCTTGATCTCGGCGTTGCGTACGGTCACCGATGTGCGGGTGGTGAGCGAACCCAGTCTCGTAGTCGAAAATGGCACACCCGCGACGCTGTCCAACGTCACGCAGTTGCCCTACGTGGGCAGCATCAGCTCGAATGTCACAGGGCTCTCGGGCAGCGCCTCGACCGGCGCCGGGTTGTCTTATGCGCTGAACGGCCTATCGCTCTCGGTATTGCCGGACGTGCTCTCGAATCGCTATGTGACGCTCACGGTGGTGCCGGCGCTTTCCGAGATCAACCGGTTCGATACCTTCACGGTCGATGGCACCCAGCTTCAGGGCCCCGTGCAGGACCTGCGCCAGACCTATATTCAAACGCTGGTCCCGTCCGGCAAAACCCTCATCATCGGTGGGTCGCGCCAGCTCTCGTCCACCCATCAGGATTCGGCCACCCCGGGCCTGGGCGCCGTTCCGTTCCTTGGAAAATTGTTCCAGGGGATCGCTAATCAGGGCAAGGTCGAACAGTTGGTGATCCTGGTGCGCGCCACCATCATCCCGGCGCCGCACTATGACCCGCTTGTGGGGTCCAGCCTGTGAAGCGGTTCTCTCTCAAGATCCCGCGGAAGACCGCAGGCGCAGAGCCGGCGACGGACGAACCCGCCAAAAAGCGCTGGACGCTCGCGATGCCGCGGCGCGCCGCCCGTGCGGAATCGCTTTCCGGCGGCGCGGCCATTGTGATGGTCGAAATCGGCGATCGGCCCACATGGTGGGAGGTCGACGCCATGGGTTCGCGCCGGTTCGCCGTCGCGCCCCAAGGTCCGCTGAAAACCGTATTTCGCGCCGCCCCCTATGATAAGGCGCTTGCCATGGGACGGCTGACGGGCGCCAAACGCCAGCGGATTGTGACCCAGGAGCTGGGTGAGCGGGGGATCGCGTTTCGCGACGGGGCCATCACCTATTGCGCGCCGGAAACCGAAGCCCTGTGTGGGTCCGGTCGCCGAACCGTACCAATCGGTGCCATACTCACCCGCCAGCGCGCGGCCGCCGGCCATCCTTTGCCGTGCACGATGGTAGTACGGTTGGGGGATGACGCCGAAGGCATAGCCTGCGCGTGGACCATCGGCTTGGACGGGAGCCCTGGGGGGTTCGCGGCGGCCGTGGTCTTTGATGAAACCGGCGTGCACGACGTGGGTCTCGAATCCGCGAATGCCGCCGGCATCCCCGACGCCGGAACACCGCTGGTGCTCGACCAGGCGACCTGGTATGGGCTTTTAACCGCCCGGTCGCACCCCTATTATCCGATCCCCGACACCTGGGTGGGCATACCAACCAGCTTCTGGCGGTCCGGGGCGCTCGCTCTCACTGGGGTCCTGACCGTATCCGCCGTGATGGGGGCGGTCTGGTCGTCCGCGCGCCGGCACGAAGCCAGCCGCCAATGGCAGAACGCGCGCACGACCGCTTTCGCCCTCGCGCCCGAAAAACGGTTCGATCGACACCACTTGATCGGATTAGCACGGGTTGCGTCCATCCCCTATCGGCGCGACCTGCGCGCTGCGACCGTCCTGGCTCTGCCGGGGACGTTGGTGACCCTTCATGCCGGACCGCACATCACCCAAATCCATGCACCCGCGGACAAACCACGTCGTGCCGTCTTGGTCGTGCGCGCGCGCATGCATCATGTGCGTGGTCAACAGATAGGCGCCACAGGGGCTTGGCCGAGCCGCGCGCTGGCAGCGCTCTTGACCGCCCAGGCCCCACCAGGCTTTGTGCTCAAAAACATCCTCGTCAATCCGCATGGGACTCGTTATGCCGCCCGCTATGTCCATCATTGACCGGTTGACTCCCGGCCCTGCGATCACCGGAGTCCTCGTGGCCTTGGGTCTTGGGATCACAGGGATCGCCTGGCACCTCACCGACACCAACGAGGCCGCCGCCACCCATGCCTATCGGGCCGCGCGCGACATGCGCCAGACCACGCTTCATCAGCGCCAACAGTGGCGAGCGTTAGCGGCACAGGTCGCGTCTTATGGGCAGCAACCGGCTCGCTCCATCAACACCACGGTACCGCTGGCGCTCGGGGCCTTCGAACGCGCCGCCGTGACCTGTGATGCCCCGCTATCATCGCTGACGAGCACGGCTCAGGGGGCGATGTACGCCCTGAATCCCGGCCATGTGGCCCAGACGGTCCCGTGGGCTCCTGGCACCCGGACCGTGACGTTCGTAGCCCAAGGACAGTGGCACACGCTCTCGGGTCTGCGGTGTCTGTTGCGCTCCCTACGCCATCGCCCCGTGGCCCTCGGAGCCCTCGACGTCAACGCCACTGCCTACACCATGGCCCTGGAGGTCTTCGGTGACCGATGATCGATTTGCTGTCAGCCTTATAGGGGAGCCCTACGGTGTGCCCCTTCTGCAGGCCTCGCGCCGCTGCGCGAACATGACAGAGGCCCTGCTGGTGTTAGGCTTTCGGGCCCATGATATCCGGCTCATTGCCGACTATCAGGCGATGGCGGGCATCACCGCATCGGACACCATTCAGGAAGTGGGGGCTGGCACTGGCGAGGATATCGCGCGCGCCCACGCCCTTATGAGTGAGTTGCCATATCTTTCGCGGGAGGCGGCAAGTACGCTGTCGCTAGCATCCGTCCGGCCTTTTGCGCCCGAAATCGGTGAGGACGTCCAACCCGAATTCTGTCCGCTCGCGGTCGTGGCCCAAGATGAATCGTACAACGTACTCTATGCCGTCACTGGTCCTGCGCAGGTCACGGCAGTGCGCAATTTCACGTTTGCGCGCACGGTCGACGGGAAAAAGATCCATGCGCAGTGCTGTCTGGCCTCACGGCTCGTCGTAGAGCGGCTGTATCGGCGCGAGATACGCGATACTGCGCACGAATTTGACCAAGCCCTGACGCTGTCGGCCGAAGGCGGTCGGCACCGGCTTGCCTTGAAGGCGCTAATCATACACGCCTGCTATCAAGGCGCGAGCGACATTCACTTTGACCCGCTCCCATCGGCCGGCGTGATCCGGCTGCGTATCGACGGCATCCTGACCGTGTTCCGGGTGGTTCGGCGCGACCCCATAAACCCCGAAAACGAGCAATCCGTTTTTGATCGCCTCATCACGCTCATCGCCCAGGATATCAAAGCGAAAGACATGCGCGGGCAAGCCGAGGGTGCGCTCGACACCGAGGTGCCACCGGCCTTGACCGGTAAGTACCAATTTCGCGTCGAAATCATGGCCACGGTCAATGGGCCGGGGTGTTGTATCAGAATCCTGGACCGCACCGGCGATACCGCCGATTTCCGGGAACTCGGCCTGGACCCGGAGGCCGCCGCCCAACTGTTGCGTTACGCCCAGACCAGTTCCGGGCTAGTCATCGCCACCGGACCCACGGGCTCTGGCAAAACCACGCTCATAAACGCCCTCATGCGGACCATCGACAGCGTCTCAACATCGGTGCAAACCATCGAAAACCCGGTCGAGGTACGTATGGGTACCTGGCGCCAACACGAGACGCGGCGCCTGACCGGCAACGATAACGAATCGATGGAATGGATGAACTGGTTTCGCGGAATGCTGCGCAACGACCCAGATGTCGTGCTGTTGGGCGAGGTGCGTGATGCGGATGTCGCGCGCGTGGCTTTCGACATGGCGAATACAGGTCACCTAGTTTTCACGACCCTACATGCCCGATCGGCGCCGCTTGCATGTGCACGGTTACGCGAAATGCGCAGCCCCAAAACCGGAGAAGGCCTGGATATGGACGCAGCGGCCGCGCTCCTGCTCGGGATTGTCGCGATCCGGCTGGTACGGCGCCTGTGCCCCGTTTGCCGGGTCCCGGATGACCGGGAGAGCACCCACGAAGCCCTGAAACGGACCCTGAAGGTGGCTGATGCATCCGTGTATAGCGCCGGTCCCGGCTGCGATCGTTGCGGCCAGATTGGTTATCGGGGACGGGTCATGATCTACGAGATCCTACCCATGACATCGGAAGTGCGGGCGGCCATATCGGAACGTGCCAGCGCGCGCGTGATTGCCGGATTCCTGCCGCAAGATAAGACCCTCTGGGCCTCGGGGTTGCAACGGGTGGCCGCCGGCATCACTGCAATCGACGAGATCATGCGCGTGGTCAACGAGGACGACTGATGCAAAAAGTCTATCGTTATACGGTCAAAAACCGCCTCGGCCATATCGTTGAGGGGGCTCTGTTTGCCGGAAACCGCGAGGAGGCCGAACGGACTCTGCACCGGCTCGAGGCGCGGGTCATTGACCTTAACGTATCGTGGCCCGACACCATCAACACCATGAGTCGATCGCAGTTCGACTTACGCGAACTTGCGCAGGTCTATAGCACCTTGGGCCGGCGTATCGAAAATGGTACGGAAATCCCCACGGCCTTGCGCGAAACCGCGGAATTTGTGCTCGACGTGCGTCTCAAAATCGCGCTCGGCATGACCGAGGCGCAATCAGCCGCCGGTCAGCCGCTCGGCAATGCGTTGGCGGCCGCGAATTTTCCCGCCCGCGACTGCGCCATGATTGTCGCTATGCAGCGCGCCGGCGGCTTAGGCCCCGTGCTGCTGTCGTTGAGTCGTGACTATCGGCGTCTCTCCACCATGCGCAATCAGCTACGGGCGCTTATTTTTGAGCCCGCGTTTTTCTTCGGGCTCGCCTATGTGTTGGTCTGGGCCGCCACGGTGTTTGCCATCCCACGCATCGCGCACTTCTTCGCACAGCTGCCAGGGGCCCATCTCCCGCATTGGGTGAGCGCGCTGTATGGGCTGGCCGGGATTTTCGACGCCCACCTCATGATCGGCACAGCGCTCTATCTCGCCTCGGCGGTCGGACTCATTCTTTTTGTCCGATCATCGGCTTTCGCGGCGCTCCTGGACCATATTCCGGTGGTGCGCGCACTTTCGGAGCGGGCCGACCATGCGGTCTTGTGGTCGACGTTCGCGACCATGTATGACGCGGCCATCACGCATCATGAGATTGCACGGCTGCTGTCATCGGCGGCCACTCGCGACGACAACCGCGGGGCGTTTCTGCGCATGCATCGCATCCTGCAAAGCGGGCAGGTGGGTCTGGCCCAGGCCGCCCAGCGCGTCGGTTTTCCACCATTCATCGCCAGCGCCACCGCCCGCGCCCTGTCGGCCGGCGACGCAAGCTCCGTGGTCGATGAATTGCGTATTCTGGCCGACAACCTCAGTGAAGACGTCGAGGTGCTCACGACGCGGGTGGCTAAAACGACCGATATCGCGCTCAAAATGGTCATGGGCGGCGTATTGCTAGCAGTGGCGTTGGTCACGGTCATCCCAATGGTGTTGTCGACGTTGTCGCAGGTCTGATTGTGCACCCGTCGCGCATCAGTGATCGGCTGAAGAATCTGCAGACAAGGTGGGAGACCACTGATCCAACCGACCGCCAGTCCTGCCAAGAGCTGGCCGCCGCTATCGGTTGCCGGATTCCCGAGTGGAACCGGATCGGGGCGGTCCTGGATATCTGCGAACTTTTGTGGCGGTCCTGGCAATTGGACATGCACCGCGCTTACCGCGATACCGAGCGCGTTGCCAGCATGCTGCGTGAGGCGCAGGCACCGCTGGTTGTCGGCGATGGGGCCCATCTTGTGGGTCTGATGCGCGAATCGGTCGCGCTGTGGGCCCACCGTCGATTGGCGTTCCTTGCCGAAAAATCTTCTGAAACTCAAAGTCCCGCATCGCGCTGATCGTGCATGCGGCAAACGCCGCCCCTTATTGCCAGCTATTCGCCACCACAAAGGCCTTCGTGCCGGTGACAATCGTGCCACATCGCCAATCCCAAGGGGGTACAGAATGCGGTTTCAGCGTTCCCAGCAGGGGGGATTTACCCTGATCGAGATCATTGTGGCACTCGCCATCATTGTGACACTCGGCACCGTCCTCTTCTTTCACTTCAATATGTCGAAATCCAAGGGCGAGGCCCTGCTGGTTGCGATGCAGGGCGCCAGTTCGGCCGCCACCCGCTTCAACACCGACACGAGCTGCATGCCGACCAGTACAGGTGAGCTCTTCAACCGCAATCTGGTCGGCACCAACAATTATTGTGGGATCGATGTCGCGAGCTCCTGGAATGGGCCGTACATGGCCGACCGACCGCTGGATGCCAATGACAATGTCCTGTTGACGTCCATCGCACCCGCTACAAGCCTGAAAATTGTCGAGGGGGCGTTCCTGAACGATGGCAACACCACCCAGTATGCGGTGGAGGCCAACAATGTCCCTAACGCGATTGCCGAACAGGCGTACACGGCATGCGGTGGTGCGCAATCGCAATGCGTGGTGGCCTCACCCAATTCGGCGGGCCAGGGGATGACATCGATCGACTATGTGTTCGACGAGTCTTAGGCGCTCGCAGGGCGGTTATGCGGCGCTTGCCCTGGTGTTGGTGGTCGCCGTCACGCTGGCGGCGCTCATCGCCGCCTATAGCGCACGGCGCGGATATGTGGGCGTGAGCCAGACCCATCGGGCGCAACGGGAGTTCTTGACCCGCGCTCAACGCCGCATAACCCGTTACTACAGCACCAACGCCGCCGCCATGGACGCCAACCTCAATGCGCCCTGGACTGGTGCACAACTGCTGGTGAACGCTGGCGTGCCTCCGCGATGGCAGGTGGAGGCCTTGGTGGGGACGCGTCAGTCCCTACCCATAGACGGGGGGGCGGCGACTCTGGATTATCGCGATATCTGGCTGGCCTTACCCGGTAATGCCACGGGAGGGCCGGCCACGCCGGCAACACTGAACAGCGCGACCAACACGTTCAACCCGGGCACAAGCCCGGCATGGGCGGAGATTCACGGTGAAACCGTTGAGGCGGCGCTGACAGTCCGTGCGCAACAGCAATTAAACCGCTGGAACAGCCGCCTGACCGCCATGTACGCCGCGGACACCGCGAGCGACGCAGGGCGCAATGTCGGCGTGGATTATTGGCAGCCGGCCGGATGCGGCCCCTACGGTGGCGGCACCATTGTCTGCACGAACGGACAGTTTTTGCCGGCCTCCAACGTGGGATTGTCGACCGTGCTTGGCGCCCAGCGTATAAGCGTCAACAATCCGTGGGGGCTGGCTTTGCAAATCAGCAACACGGTCGACGCCAACGATACGGCACCGCCCTACACCATGGCGATCGAAAGCCCTTTGCCTTGGGGTGGCGCCCTAGACGCGACCGTAACTGAACCTTTGACTTAACCAAGACGACAAGGATCTCATGTGCTCTGGACCTATCTGAAAGACAACGCAATCGTCTATAGCGACCTTCACCTTACGCTGGGGGAGAAGCCTGCTTACCGAGACCGCGCCGGACGAATCGTGGTGTGCACAGAGGCTGCTGTTGTTTTCGATGAAGACCTTGCACGCGTATGCCCGCCCGACACATCGCTGGAACAGCTGGTGAAACACCATAACGGGGCCGCCGACTTCGCGGCTACAGTCGATGGCGTGCGTTATCGAGTCAACGCAAGTTGGCATGACGGACAGCGCATGGGTGTTGTCATGAGGCGCATCAACGACACTATCCCCGCCCTTGACAGTCTCGGACTCCCAAACGAGATCATCAACGCCTTTCTGGCCCGCTCATCGGGAATCGTCCAGATCACAGGCGCCACCGGCTCCGGCAAATCCACGACGATGGCGGCGCTCCTGGCGCATCTGTGCCAAGAGCCCGTGCGCATCGTGACCCTCGAGGACCCCATCGAATATGTGTTGCCACACGACCAAAAGGCGATCGTGACCCAGCGGGAAATAGGGCGCGACACACCGAGCTTCAGTCTTGGTATTCGCGCCGCCATGCGCCAGGACCCGGACATCTTGATGATAGGCGAGGTGCGAGACGCCGAGACCGCCGAAGCCGCCCTGCAGGCGGCCGATACGGGCCATCTGGTCTTCACAACCGCCCATACCCGGTCGGCTGCGCGCACGGTGGAGCGTATCCAGAATCTATTTCCGACCGAGCGTCAACAAACAATCCTGGGACAATTCGCCGACGCCTTTTTGGGCGTTATCAGTCAGGTTCTGGTGCCGGCCGCGGACGGGCAGGGGAAGGTGCTTGCCTACGAGATCATGACCCCAGACGCGGGTGTGGGGCCTAACATCCGTAAGGGGCGCATTGAGCAGCTAAACAACGACATCGATTCTGGGGGTCAATATGGCATGGTCAAGCTCAATAAGACCCTCATCCGACTTGTGCGTGAAAAACGCATCACCAAAAATGATGCCCTGGGGGCAAGCTATGATCCGCAAACACTCAAGCGGGAGCTTTGAGCCACGCGTTCGTCGCGCACGAGGATTTACGCTCATCGAGATCCTGGTGGCGCTGGCGGTCATGGTGATTTTGGGGGCTGTGCTGTATCCCGCTCTCATGGGCGAGATCCATTTCTCGGACCGGGCGACGACCCGCGCCCGGCTGGCGGTTCTGCGCCGCGCTGTCAACGAGGCCTATCTGCGCCATGCCATGGCCATTGATACATTGGCCCCGCGCGCCAATACCATCGCGCTCAACACGGCGAGCACATATACGCTGGCTACGGGCCCGGCTTTCCAGCCCGGCAACCCGTATGCGTTCCAGAATGGATTCCAGATGTTTGCGCAATACGCGGACACGCCGGCACGGACGTTGGTCACAGACGGGTTCGGACGTCCGTGGGTAGTCTATGTGAGTGACCCGCTTACGACCGTCAAGGACGGTGTGACCCTGACCTATCATGTAATTGCCTTCGTCTCCAAGGGTATCCGTATTTCGTGATTGATTTCGCATTCCTGCAGCGATGTGTCACGCTGTTGCAAAACCGCATTTCGTGATTGACTTTCCCTGAATGTCTCTATACTCTGAAAACGTATTGTATGATTGAAGCACAAAGGGGATGTTGATGCCGAAAGCCCGCGCTGTAGCCACCATTGAACTTGAGCCGCAGGAGCCCCTGCAGCAGTACCGGGCTCTGAAGTCGAGAGCCCGCAAGTTCGCCGAGAGCATCAAGAAGGATGTCTCGCGCCTGTCCATTGCTCGGGCGTTCTGTACGGCCATTGTGACCGCGCATTGGGCCGAGCTTTGTCGGGTCCAGGGTGCGGAGTGGGACATTCGTCCCCATGGCTTGGCGCTTCCGTCGCTACCCACCGCCGAACACGGCTTGGCGCACAGCATTGGCGCCCTGGTCGCATCGTTCCCCGTTGAAGACTCCGGCTACCTGATTGGCTCTATTTACACGGTGATGCTGCCGGAAACCATGCGGTCCGATATGGGCGCGTATTACACGCCGCCGCCCATGGTAAACCGCCTGCTTGACCTATCAGAACAGGCTGGCACTGACTTTGCAGCTTGCACGGCAATCGACCCCGCCTGCGGTGGTGGAGCCTTTCTGGCTCCGGTTGCCTTGCGGATGTGGAAGCACACCACGAAGTCCTCTGCTGGCGACGCTCTCCAAGACATTGTCGTCCGGCTCAGGGGAATTGAGCTTGACCCCTTCGCAGCCTGGATTACGCAGGTGCTACTCGAAGCGTCACTGCTCCCATTGTGCGTGAAGGCCGGCGCGCGATTCCCGCAAGTGATTACGGTTGGCGACGCTCTGCAGCATGACCAGATGGGCAAATTCAGCCTGGTCATCGGAAACCCGCCGTATGGTCGCGTGAAGCTGACTGATGCCATGCGGGCGAAATACGCTCGCTCTCTGTATGGTCACGCCAACCTGTACGGCCTATTCACCGACCTGGCGTTACGCTTGGTGGAGCAGAATGGAGTCATCGCCTATCTCACGCCTACGTCGTTCCTTGGTGGGCAGTATTTCAAGGCTCTCCGCAAAATCCTGACGGACGACGCAACCCCGGCCGCCTTTGACTTCATTGCCGACCGGGATGGGGTCTTCGATGACGTGCTGCAGGAAACCATTCTGGTGACCTACCAAGTGGCCAAGTCGAAAAAGGCTGCGGCTGTTTCCTTGATTGTTCCCAAGGGGATTGAACAGGCGGCCATCGAGCCCATCGGCAAGATTCGCGTCCCGACTGATGGCGGCCCGTGGATTATTCCGCGAGCAGTCAAGGACTCAACCTATGTCCAAGTGCTCTCAAAGATGCCTGCTCGCTTGGCTGATTTCGGTTATCAAGTCTCCACAGGTCAGCTTGTATGGAACCGGCACAAGCCGCAGCTCCGGCAGGCGAAGGTGAACGGCGAACTACCCATTATTTGGGCTGAATCGGTGACTCCGGCCGGCTTCAACTTCAGTGCCGAGCGCCGCAATCATGCGCCCTACATCGAACTCCAAGCGCAGCCGCATCTGGTCACGGATAATTCCTGCGTCCTACTCCAGCGCACGACCGCCAAAGAGCAGGACCGCAGGCTACTGAGCGCCGTTATCCCGCAGGAATTCATTGACGCGAACGGTGGTGTCGTCGTCGAGAACCACTTGAACATCATCTATGCGGACAGGCGCGGCGAAGTGTCTCCCGACGCCATAGCCGCCATTCTCAACTCGGAAGCAGCAGACAGGGCTTTCCGTTGTATCAGCGGCAGCGTCGCAGTGTCAGCCTACGAACTGGAAGCTCTGCCATTGCCGACAATCGCGCAAGCCAAGGCTATCGAGCGCCTGTTGCTCAAAGGTGCCACCAGGACTGCCCTCGAAGCCAAGATTGCATCCTTCTACACAGGGGGCGGCGAATGACCATTCTCTCCGTTGAGCAGATTCAAGCCCGCCTGCAGGTCATCTTCCCGGAAAGCACCGAACAGCGCACGTACATAACGCGTGAGATGGCAGCAAAGACTGTCTTCGTCTGCCTGTACGCCAACGCCATCGAAGGACTGGATAGGTGGATTCGTCCCAACCAGGTTTGCCGGATGACAGAAGCCCAATCGGCCATCATGGACGATATGACACGGGAGAACTGGTACGTCGCGTCTGGCAAGAATGGGTTTGTGCCGTCAGTGGGTACGCCCTGGTTTGCCGACACGACCCGAGAGCCCATTCGGGATGAGACCATTGGTGATGGGTTTTTGCCTGTGCGCGCCATTATTGAGCGTCAAGGCATCCCTACCACGTCATCCAAGGGGCGCGATGCCCTTGAAGAAGGGTTCGCCGCGCTATTCGCGGCAAGCCTAAGCGCTGCCGATTTCGCAGCCCTTGCGGAAACGTGGCGGGCCAATCACCTGACGAAGACGGCACTGGCCAGGCAAGCGTTGATAGCTGGCGGGGCGCTCTCAGCCGGCGGCGCCGTCCAGGTTCAATTCCCGAACGGGGAGACGCGAGCGCTATCCGCGGGTCCGTCCAGCGTTATCGCCAAGGCGGTCATCGAGCAATTCGCCACGCGCTTCCTGAAGAAACCCCATGTGCTCTGGCTGTCTGAGTCCGGCAACAAGGTTGTTGCCCGTGATGAACGGCTTGCCGCGACGCTTGGTATCGTCATTGACCCGTCCAAAGCCCTGCCGGACATCATCCTGGTTGACCTTGGTGACGATGCCGGCGGTAGCGACCTGTTGGTTGTATTCGCGGAAGTGGTAGCCACCGATGGCCCAATCAACCGGCAGCGCAAGGAAGCTCTGACCGTAGTTGCCAAGGATGCTGGCTTTGAAGAGGAACATCTGGCGTTCCTGACCGCTTTCATGGACCGCTCAACGTCACAGTTCAAGAAGGCCATCGTGGAAATCGCGTGGGGTTCTTATGTCTGGCTGGTTTCCGAACCTGACCACATCATCGACATGCGCAACGGAACTGCGAAGAAGCTCTCCGAACTGAAGTAGCCATGCCAACCAATGTACTGAACCTGCCGGCCTACACGGTGACGGCCTTCCAAGAGAACGAGCACGACTATCACATTGACGCCGTGGCTTCACAGGAGCCGATAGCCTGCCCGCATTGCCACCATGGCAAGTTTGATGGCTTCGGGCGCCGCGAACAGATGGTCAAAGACCTGCCCATGCATGGCAAGCGGGTCGGCATCTACATCGACACGCGCCGGTATCGCTGCAAATCCTGCAGCAAGACGTTCTACGAAACCCTGCCGGCCATCAACGAAAAGCGGTCCATGACGAACCGCCTGGTGGAATGGGTCGGCAAGCAGGCTATCAAGCGCACCTTCGCCAGCATCGCGGAAGAGGTCGGCATCGTGGAGGGCACCGTCCGGCTTGTCTTTAAGGACTACGTGGCTGCCCTGAGCGAGAAAATCCGTTTCGAGACGCCGAAGTGGATGGGCATCGACGAAATCCACCTGATTAAGCCGCGGGGTGTGATCACCAACATCCAGAACAACACCATCGTCGAACTACTGCCGAACCGCAACAAAGAGACGATGATTCGGTACCTGTCCAACCTGGAAGGCCGGCATCAGGTGCAGTACGTGGCCATGGACATGTGGCATCCCTACAAGGATGCCGTTGAGGCCGTCATGCCACAGGCCAAGGTGGTCATCGACAAGTTCCACGTCGTCAGGATGGCCAACGATGCTATGGAACGGGTCAGGAAGAGCTACCGGGAGTCGTTGACGCCCAAGCAGCGCCGGGGACTCATGCACGACAGGTTTGTAATGCTCAAGCGGGAGCACGACCTGAATGACCGGGAAGCCTTGCTCCTGTCTGGATGGGTCAATAACTACCCTGAGCTTGGCTTGGCATACCGGCTCAAAGAGGAGTTCTTCAAAATTTACGACGCCAGGAGCAAGGAGGAAGCGCTGGCACGGTTTGCAGCTTGGGACCGGGCTGTGACACACGAAGTCCGAGATGCCTTCTCAGACCTAATCAAGGCATGGCGCAACTGGCAGTCGTACATCCTGGCCTACTTCGACCATCCGGTAACCAATGCCTACACGGAGAGCCTGAACAGTCTGATACGAGTGATGAACCGTCTTGGCAGAGGCTACAGCTTTGAAGCTCTGCGGGCCAAGATTCTGTTTGCGGAAGGCGCCTTCAAGAAGCAAATCATCCGACCGAAGTTTGAGCGGCGCCAAGAGCCGGCTACGCGAGAATTTGCAATGGCCCGGATGATGTCGCTTCAACAAGAACCGCAGGCTCAGGAACTCAACTACGGACCTGACATTTCAGCACTGGTCCGCATGATTGAAGCCGGACAGCTATAGAGCCGTTTCAATCACGAAATACGGATACCCGTCTCCAATAATGGCGGGCCGGAAAACGGGAATGGGCAGGTATTGAATGTTGGCACCACATTTGACCCCACCACAGGCGTCTTGACGCTAGGCGGCCATGATGTGGGGGTCGTGATCAATGGCGCAGTCGTCGAGCGTCGACTCCTGCGCCGCACGCTGCAGACCATGCGCCTCATCGCCGGCGAATATGCGACCTATTTCACAACCCAATACGAATCCGACATCAACCGTGACATCACCATTGATTATTTCGCTTCGGCGCCACCCGGAAGTTCCAATCCGACTGTTTGGGATAGCGCGAGCCCCATCGGCAACTCCGCGAATGGTAACGGACCAGGGTTTGCCTTTCCGGGCCCCTTGCCGACTGGCGTCACGAGCGTGGGAACACTGACTGGGCCCTCCGTGTGCGACATGCAGCCGGTAACCGATATTGGATTTGCCCAGACGCTCGGGTTGTCGGAGACCGACCAGACATCGGCCTGGGGGTATGAACTTGGCGTGGGCAACGGTCCCAACAGCGGCAGCGCCGGATGCTATGGCGATGACCGGGACCCACAATCCGCCAACGGTGCCTTGCAATCACCACCTTACACCGCGCTGATCGGCGCGTGGGTGCCAGGCGGCACACTGATCACCGTGCCTGTTGTGGGGTCCTATTAAATGAGTGTTGAGTCGGTCTGGCTTATCCGTGGAGTCTGCTTCCAAGTGGCGCACACAGACCCACGGTCGCTGGCCCGACAATGGGAACAGGAACCGACGTTTCAGACCATCCAGGATGCAGCGCGCGCCGCCCATCTGACGTTGATCTCTGTTGCTGATGTCGATCAGAACAGGTTGGTTGTAACGATTGGCCACATGCTGGCTTGTCTCACTGATGGATGGCGGGTCTACATGACTCGAGACCCGGGCAACAACCAGGGGCCAGCCGCGGAGGCCCTGCGGATGCGCCTGCGCGTCTTTATCATAGCTGGCGGATACGCGGCGGACGAAGATGCAGGCCTCGTGCTGCTCACCCCGGCCCTATTGCCCGAGAGGGGGCGCATTCTCGGCCGGCCAGACACGCTCGACCACCAGTTGGACCGACTCGCGCCCCTGGTAGCGGTTGATAGCGAGGCTGTATACGAGCCGCACGGGGCCTGACGCCGGACGCCAGCCCAGACGCGCCTGACACTGAAAGGCGATGGCCTCTAAGATCCCGCCGTCGGCCGTCTCGAGGGTGAGCTTGGCGTGTAGACCGTCCAACGTCGGCCGGACGCCGGTCACGGTAAAATCTCCCACGAACAAGGGCGCCGGGAATCCTTGCCCCCAGGGGCCGCCGGCCTCCAGGGTCCGCGCGGTCTCCAACGTACACTCGTGGGCCGCCAGCATGCCGTCGGTTGCGACCACATCACAAAAAAGATCGGGCGTTACGCGCGCAGAGACGGCGGACTCCATAGCGTCTGTGAAGTCCAGGAGGTTGTCTGCCGCGATACTAAGGCCAGCCGCTTGCGCGTGCCCCCCAAAGCGCACCACAAGACCTGGGTGGCGGGCGGCCACGTCGTCGATGCAATCGCGAATATGAAGGCCTGGCACAGACCGCGCTGATCCTTTCAGAAGGCCGTCTGCGCCGACGGCAAAGGCTACCGCCGGCCGATGACAACGCTCGCGGATGCGGGATGCCACGAGCC
>JAJYPQ010000359.1 GCA_021795255.1 Pseudomonadota bacterium | reverse complement strand
GACCGCCTCGGGGAGGCGGTGTTTGCGGGAATTGTCGTAGCCATACACGAAGCAGTCGGAGGCATCGACCAAAAGCCGGTCTTCGCCCACCACCGCTTGCAACTCCAGGCGAAGTTCCGGCCCGATGGTCATCGGCGAATCGCTTCTATGAGGGCCGAAGTCGAGCGCTGAAACCGAAAAGGTATGGATACGACCCGGCCGCCGCCGGCGAGGACATCCTGGGCCCCTACAATCTTGTCGACCGGCCAGTCCCCGCCCTTGACGAGAACGTCAGGGTGGAGCGCGCGAATCAAAGTCAACGGCGTGTCTTCATGGAAGGCGATCACGAGCGATACGCTCTCGAGGGCGGCGAGGATGGCAGCGCGATCATCAAGACAGTTGATGGGGCGGTCTGGCCCTTTGTTTAGTCGGCGCACGGACGCATCGCTATTGATGCCCACGACCAAAGATGCGCCAAGCGCGCGGGCCTCCTCCAGGTAGGTCGCGTGTCCTCGATGGAGGATATCGAAGCATCCGTTCGTAAAGACCAAGGGTTTCGGTAGGGCCATGGCTTGAGCCACGCCGGCTTCTTGTGTCGCGGGAAGCTTGTCGGCGATCATGACCGGTTCTCGAAGAGTTCGACGATGCTGCGAACGTGGGGTACGTGGCTTGCGGCGCGCGCGGCCCTGTTTCCTACCGATGGTGGCACGAGCCCCAATAAGTAGACGACGCGATGGGCGGTCACGACTTTAATGGGGTTGGCGTCTAGCCCATCGGCCAAGATCGCCGATTTCACGCGGAGGGTGATCCAGGAGTCGGCCAGCCGGGCTCCGAAGGAGCTGGGCGGCGCGATGCGCAGTTGGTCGACTATCCGTCGTACACCTTTGATCCGGCGCACGATGGTCAAAATCTTGTTGCGGTCTGCGACCCGTGCGGCCTCTCCGGTCAATAGAACCAGGCCATCGACGCTCGTCACGTCGACGTGGCTTGCACGGTGCAAGCGCTTATCCGCGGCGATAAGGGCCTCGGCCCGCAGCTTGATCCACGTATCGTTCACTACGGTGCCTACGGAACGATGGTCGTCCGCAATGCTGGCGGTCGTGGCCGTTCCGCCAAGAAGGAGCGGAGTACAGCCGACAAGAAACCAGATGGTTACGAGCCCAGCGAGTCGATACACTGCCTGCTTGCCCGGTCTGTAGTCCACGCCTAGTCCTGTCCGAGCAGCTGACAGTCTATGAGATCGCACAGGCAATGGATGACGGTAATGTGGATCTCTTGAATACGAGCCGTCGATGGGCCGGCGACGCAGATATCGACGTCGTCGGCGGTTAATATCCGCGAGAGGTCGCCCCCGTCGCGACCGTTTAGGACGACGCATAGCATGCCGCGTTCATGAGCGGCTTCGACGGCGCGGATGACGTTCGCCGAGTTCCCCGATGTGGAGATCGCAAGCAGTACATCGCCTGCGTGGCCGAGTGCGCGCACTTGGCGCGCGAAGATTTCTTCGAAATGGTGGTCGTTTGCGATCGACGTCACTGTCGAGGCGTCGGTGGTGAGCGCGAACGCGGGCAGGCCCGGTCTTTCGATCTCGAACCGATTCAATAGTTCGGATGAGAAATGTTGAGCATCGGCCGCCGATCCGCCGTTGCCGCAGGAGAGTATCTTACGGTCGTTCAAGAGCGCATTGATCATGGTCTGTGCCCCGCGCGCAATGACCGGTGCCAAGTCATCCCTGCAGGCTTGTTTGGTATGTATGCTCTCGTCAAAATGACGCAGTACTCGCGAAGTAAGAGCGTCGTACGCCTGACCTTCGGACATAAAAGACCTCTTCGTTAAGCAAAAATGCGCGCCCTTACGGCGATTCTAGTGATGGGCCCGCGGCTTTTGGGAAAACAGGCTCCGATAGGGTAGGAATGTATCGATGAGTTGCGGCAGCCCATCCCGGAATTGGGCCCAGACCAGTTGCCGGCGGATGACGTTGTCGCGTCTCACGCTGAGAGACCCCGTCAAACCGTTGTAACGACCGCCGCCACCCAGGCTCAAGCGGTCTAGTCGGTCAACGAGGCTGTCGGCGTCGGCCCCGAACGCATAGAGGCGGCCCAAGGCGTCGAATTCGTACTGATGGGCGTGCGCCAAGGTCGCTCGTAAACGCGCCATGCGACCGTTGCCGACCAGCATCCACGGCATGTCGCCGAACATGATCCCGTCGAGATCCCGATCGTAGACCGGGTCCGGGCGTCCGGTAAAGACCGAGGACGTGGAGTATACCGGTAGATTGTCGGCATGGTCGTAGTCGAGCTGGGGTTTGATGAGGCGCGCATCGGGCGCATCGGCGACCAGAAAGACAAAACCCACATCGCGCCGCCGGCGGGCGGTAAAGGCGAGTCGCATATGCAGGATCTGTTGTAAGCGCTGTTCCCGAGTCCGACTCTCAGTGATGTTCAAGAGGTCTTCGACCGGCTTCACATAGGTCGTGGATCCCGCCGTGTAGGAGGCCTGGGCTACGACGAGGCCCCCTAAATGGCGCCAGCGGCGGGCGAAGGCGCGGCGCATACGATGCCCCCAGGGGGTATTGGGGTAGAGAATCGCGGCACGTAAATGCCCGTCCAAAAAGGCGCGGTCCGCGGCTTGTCTTGCCTCCTCAGTCCGCGCCAGACTGAATTGATAGACCGGGGCGTGCGGTCGGTCGTGGGCGATCGGTCGCGAACTGAGACCGAGTAAAAGCGTCGGGACCGCGATGTGCGCGTGTTGCGCGACGTCGCGAACGGCATCCGTGCCAAGAGGCCCCACCACGAATTGGGCGCCGTTTTTCACGGCCTCCTTGTAGTAGTGCGCGGCGTCCTGACTATCGGCGCCAATGTCATAGATCACGATACGCGGTGCTTGCGCCGCCGGGTGTGCTCTGGCCATGTCCACGAAACCGCGTTCCACGGCCTTCGCGGCCTTGGAAAAGGGCGACGAGATCGGGAGTAAGAGGGCGATCACCTTGGGCGGCGCGCTCGAGCGTTGCCGAGCGGCCAAAAGACCCTGCAGGAAGGCCGGCGTGGGCTGATACTGGCTATAGCGCTGGCGCCACTTTTGGATCGCCTTTTGGAGATTGCGGGAACCCGGGGTATGGCGCCTTACGATCAGCGCCAAGCGGGCCCAGGCGCCTGTTGCTGTGCCTGGGTTCCGGTTATAGAGGGACCGCAGCCTCGATGTCGAAACGCCGCCGAGGGCTCGCCAGAGGGCGCGCTCGTTATTCGTGAGCTGGCGTTGTGATGTGATGAGGCGTTCGCGCGCGATAAGGTCCCGCGATGCCAAGAACGGGTGGCCCAGACTTAACGCCGCCTGGGCCTCGACCCGATCGATTTCGGCTAGGAGGCGTGGCCGCAGCCCGGGAAAACGGTGCGCCGCGCGCGCCTCCCGCAAGGCCATTCGGGGGATTCCGAGCGCACTGTCGATTTCCGCTTTGAGGGCGTCTTTACGGGCCGCGAGGGGGCCTGGCAGGGGTCCGGACACCAGGGCGAGCTCCTTATTGGCGGCGCGTAGCGCGCCTGCACGTACCAGGGCCTCGGCTGCTTTGAGGACGAAGTTCGCACGCTCAGTCCCCGTAGTTTCCTCGGCGAGATGCTGATAGGCTTGTGAGCCCTTGATGTAGTGCCCGTGTTTTACGGCGCGTTGCGCGCGCGCCGCGCTGACTGGTGAGGTCCTTCGATATAGGGTCGGGGCACAGCCGCTTACGCTGATCCAGACTAGGTTGAGTAGCGTCAGGGTCCAAAGGGCGCGGGTGGCCAAAAGCAGCGGGGATCGGTTCATGGGGCAAGTATCCGAAACGGCGCGCAAAATGTCTATCTTCCTCGTGTGGCGGCCATGATCGGAGCCCTTTATGTGGTGGCGACCCCGCTTGGGAACTTGGGTGATCTATCACCCCGAGCCGTCGAGGTTTTGGGTTCGGTTGCGATCATAGCCGCTGAAGACACCCGTCACTCCCAGATCTTGTGCCAACACTGGGGTATCCATACCCCCCTCATCTCGCTCCACGACTACAATGAGCGTGCCCGCCTGCGGCCGCTTATCGAGCGCCTACAAGCCGGAGAGTCGGTGGCGGTCGTGAGCGACGCCGGTACGCCCCTCATTAGCGATCCCGGCTACCTTTTTGTACGCGCCGCCCGCCAGAGCGGTATTCCTGTTTATGCGGTGGCCGGTCCGAGCGCCGTAATCGCCGCCTTATCGGTGGCCGGCATTCCCTGCGATCGCTTTGCCTTCGAGGGCTTTCCGCCGTCGCAGGTCGCGGCCCGGCGGGCGTTTTTTTCGTCCCTGGCCTACGAGCCGAGAACCCTTGTGTTTTATGAATCGCCACACCGCTTGCGGGCCTCGCTTTCCGACCTCAGTCAGGCCTTGGGGGGTGATCGTGAGGCCGCGCTGATACGCGAACTCACCAAGCGTTACGAGGAGGGTGTCTTGGGCACCCTTGCGAGCCTAGCAGACGATTGTTCCAAACGATCGGTGAAAGGCGAATGTGTTCTGGTCGTGCGCGGGGCCGAAGAGGTGCATCGCGACGAAGACAGCGAGCGGGTTTTGCGTACTCTCCTCGATGCCCTGCCGCTGCGACAGGCCGTCGATCTCACAGTTGCCATCACTGGCGCATCGCGCAAACCGCTCTACACGCTCGCGCTCGGCTTGAAAGGCCTGCCGAAAAATCCTGATCGCTGACCGATCCCTTGGGGTTCAGGAGGGGTCGTCCCCCTACATTTTCAGGGCCGATAGCAGTAAATAAGTAATAGTGAATATTAGAATCTACTTGATATATATCAGTATTCCGCTTGAGAGGGATGCGGGCT
>JAJYPQ010000358.1 GCA_021795255.1 Pseudomonadota bacterium | reverse complement strand
AAGGCATCGCCGTCAAGCGATGCGCACGCCGGCCTCATGCATAGGACCCATCGTAGGCGCGTGCCTCGGCGTGGTTCTCAAAGCGGGTGTACTCGCCAAGATAGGTCAGGCGGGTCTTTCCGATTGGCCCGTTGCGCTGCTTGCCAATGATAATCTCGGCCGTGCCCTTGTCCTCGCTCTCTTCGTTATAGACCTCGTCTCGGTAAATAAAGAAGATCACGTCGGCATCTTGCTCAATGGCCCCGGATTCACGCAGATCGGACATGACCGGACGCTTGTTCGGCCGTTGTTCCAAGGACCGATTGAGCTGGGATAAGGCAATAAGAGGAACATGAAGTTCCTTGGCTAAGCCTTTGAGTGCACGGGTAATTCCGGAAATCTCCGTGGCCCTGTTCTCGGTACTTTCCGAGGCCTGCATCAACTGCAGATAGTCGACTACGATAAGACCAAGACCGTGTTCACGCATAAGCCTACGGCTGCGAGCGCGCAGTTCGAGGGGCGTTAAGGCCGGGGTATCGTCGATATAGATCGAGGACTCGGCCAGCATACCGACGGCCGAGGTGAGCCGCGGCCAGTCCTCATCCTCAAGTTTTCCGGTGCGCAGGCGATGGGCATTGATACGCCCCAAAGAGGACATGAGCCGCATCGCAAGCTGCTCGCCCGGCATCTCCAAACTGAAAATCGCGACCGGCAGTTTCAAGCCGACTGCGGCGTTTTCGGCGATATTGAGCGCAAATGCGGTTTTCCCCATCGATGGCCGACCGGCCACAATCACAAGATCGCCCGGTTGTAGCCCCGAGGTCATATTGTCGAGGTCGGTAAACCCCGTTGCGACGCCTGTGATCGAGGAATTGGACCGAAACAAGGCATCGATGCGATCGACAGCGGCCGTGAGCAGGGTTTTGAGGGGCCGGAACCCGCCTCGGCGCGTACCACTTTCGGTGATGGCAAAGACGCCCCGTTCAGCGTAATCGAGCAGTTCCATGGCGCTGCGGCCTTCCGGCTGGTAGGCCTTCTCGCCAATGTCGTTTACGACCTCGATGAGGCGGCGGACGACCGAGCGCTCACGAACGATATCGGCGTAGGCGCCAATATTGGCAGCACTAGGGGTGTTTTCGGCCAAGACCCCAAGATAGCCAAGTCCGCCGATGGTTTCGAGCTGGGCGGACCCTAGGCGTTCGCTAACCGTCACGATGTCTGCGGGTCGGCTCTCAGCGTTCAAGGCCGCTATGGCCGCAAAGATCAGCTGATGCTCGCGCCGATAAAAGTCCTGCTCAGACAGCCGATCCGCGATCCGATCCCAGGCACGATTATCAAGAAGCAGGCCGCCTAACACGGCCTGCTCGGCCTCCAAGGACTGGGGGGCCATACGCAAACGCGCCTCAAGCCCCCCGCGCCCCTTCGCATGGCTTGTATCCCTATCGGCCATGGCTGCTCTCTATCATGGAGATCGCGGGCCTGACCCCTTAGCTTTCCGCGACAACCGATACCGTGATACTGACCGTCACTTCCGGATGCAAGCCGACCTGAACCTCGTGGTCGCCAATGGCCTTGATCGGACCGTTGGGAAGCTCGATCTCAGACTTCGCTAACTCGAAACCGGCGGCGACCATGGCTTCGGCGATGTCGGCCGTCCCTACTGAGCCAAAGATCTTGCCCTCCTCGCCCGCTTTACGCACAAGTTGGACAGTGGCTCCTTGGATATGCTCACCGCGGGCCCGGGCGCGCGCGAGTTGATCCTGCTGGTGGCGTTCGCGTTCGGCGCGCTCGGCCTCAAATTTGACCTTGTTTTCCGGGGTGGCGCGCACCGCCTTTCCAGTTGGGATCAGGAAGTTGCGCCCAAAGCCCGGCTTCACCGTGACTTGGTCGCCGAGATCGCCCAGGTTTCGGACCCTTTCGAGAAGAATGATCTGCATAAATCCGTCCCTTTAGTTGTGGGCGTCGCTGTACGGCAGAAGCGCCAGATGGCGTGCCAGCTTTACGGCACGTGCGAGCTGGCGCTGGTAACGTGCCTTGGTCCCGGTATTGCGGCTCGGGATGATCTTGCCCGTTTCCGTGATGTAGGCCTTGAGCGTGGCCAGATCCTTATAATCGATCTCGACCGTCCCTTCGGCGGTGAATCGGCAGAATTTCTTACGTCTAAAAAAGCGCGACATGGTCTCTCCTTATATCAGGGCGTCGGCGCTGTCGCGCTCGAGCCCTTCTTCATCGGCACGCGGGCGGACGACTTTGGCCGCGGCATCTTGATTCTCTTTGGCTAGCGGAGACGGACTCGTCACAGCTTCGTCGCGAGCCAGGGTCAGGGTGCGAATCACGGCATCGTTGAACTTAAAGCCGGTTTCCAGCTCTTGCAACACGGCCGCCTCGCACTCGATGTTCATGAGCACGTAATGGGCCTTATGGACCTTGTTGATGGGATAAGCCAGTTGGCGACGGCCCCAATCTTCAAGCCTGTGGATATGCCCAGCCCCGGTCTCGATGAGAGATCGATAGCGTTCGATCATGGCTGGTACTTGTTCGCTTTGGTCGGGATGGACCAAAAAGACGATTTCATAATGACGCATTGTGGCCCCTTATGGCTGTAAAGCCTGCAACCCATTGCCGCAGGCAAGGAAGGCCGCGCCATTTTAGAGGCTTGTCCCCACTAACGCAATTTTTACCGCTCCCGCTTGCTTAAGGCCTGGGCGCGAGCCCGGACGCTTTCGTAGAGGCAGAGGCTCGCCGCCACCGAGACATTGAGGCTTTCGGCCTCCCCCTGCATCGGAATACGCAGCAAAAGGTCGCAAGAGGACCGCGTCAGCCGGCGAAGGCCCGATCCCTCCCCACCCAATACCCAAGCCACTGAATCCGGCAGTTGGCCGTCATGCAAGGAGACATCGGCATCGGCGGTGGCTCCTATGAGCCAGATACCGGCCTCTTTTAGGGTTTTCAGGGTCCGGGCGAGGTTCGCTACCTCATAGACGGGAATCCGCTCAGCCGCGCCGCAGGCGGCCCGGCACGCGGCCGCCGACAGCGGCGCTCGGGCATGTCTTGGGACAATGACAAGCTGCACACCGGCCGCTTCGGCCGTGCGTAAACAGGCACCGAGATTGTGCGGATCTTGGACCCCGTCCAATATGAGGAGCAAGGGCTTTGGGATCGTCGCAAGATGGGCTAAAAGATCGGGCTCTTGCGGGCGGTTTTGGGGACGCCTGCGGGCGACGACTCCTTGGTGCGGGAGTCCTGGCGCCACCCGATCTAGTGCCACTCGTGGGTTTCTGTGGACTGTGACGTGAGCGGCCCGGGCGCAACTGAGAACCGCATGAATCCGATCATCGTCCCGGTCTTTATCCACCCATACGCAGTCGACCGCCTCCGGGGCCTCTTTCAAGGCCGCGAGCACCGCGTGCAGGCCGACTATGAGGTCTTCTGGGCTGCTATCCACGACGAGTCTTGCTGCGCCGTCGCTTGGCGCCGGCTTTCTTGGTACGCCCGGGCTTCGCGGGGCTTACCTCCCCGTCGGGATCAGCGATTAGCTCGAAATCAAGCTTGCCCTCGTCTAGGTCGACGCGCATAAGGCGTACGCGTACAGGATCCCCTAGGCGATAACTTTGGCCACTGCGTTCTCCGACCATGCGGTGTCGGATAGGATCGAAATGGTAATAATCATTGCCGAGCGAAGACACGTGGACTAGGCCGTCAACAAAGATATCGGCTAGCTCCACAAAGAGCCCAAAGGCCATGACGCCGCTCACTACGCCCTCGAATTCGCGACCAACCTTATCCACCATGTATTCGGTTTTAAGGAAGCGAATCACGTCGCGCGTTGCCTCATCAGCCCGCCGCTCCGTAAACGAGCACTGCTCCCCCAAGGCCTTCATAGCGTCGGCCTTGTCGGGCCTTTTGTGTGCGAGCGCGTCTTTGATAGCGCGATGGACAACAAGATCGGGGTAACGCCGGATCGGCGAGGTAAAGTGCGTGTAATGCTCGTACCCTAACGCAAAATGTCCGATATCTTCATGGCTGTATACGGCCTGGCTTAGGCTGCGCAATAAAAGTGTCTGCAGCAACCGGCCCTCAGGCCCCGGGGGAAGATCTGTGAGGAGCGCCGCGTAATCCTTGGCCGTGGGCTTATCCCCGCCTTTGAGCGTAAGTCCGAGCTCAAAGAGGACGGCACGCAGATCCTTCAGCTTTTGAACGCTGGGTCCGGCATGGACTCGAAACAGCGCTGGCATCTTCTGTGCAATCAGGTAGTCGGCGGCACACACGTTGGCCGCAAGCATGCACTCTTCTATCAATTTATGGGCGTCGTTACGTACGACGGGTTCGATACGATCGATCTTGCGATTTTGGTCGAACACGATGCGCGTTTCCGGCAGGTCGAAATCCACGGACCCGCGGCGAACACGGGCGGCGTGGAGGATCTTGTAGAGCGCATGCAAGGCGTCAATAAAGGGGACCAGCGCCGAGCGGCGCTCACGGGCCTCTTGGTCTCCCGAGACCATGGCGCCCACCTCGGTGTAGGTCATCCGGGCCCGGGACCGCATGACGCCCTCAAAAAAGCGATAGTTCTGAATCGCGCCATCGGGATCCATATGCACTTCACAGGCCATGCATAAGCGATCGACGTCCGGGTTCAAAGAACAGAGGCCATTCGAAAGGACCTCGGGCAACATAGGAATCACGGCTTTAGGAAAGTAGACGGAGTTGCCGCGGCTTAAGGCCTCAGTATCCAGAGCGGTTTTTTGCTTGACGTAATAAGAGACGTCCGCGATCGCCACGATAAGGCGCCAACCGGTCATGCTCTTTTCGCAAAACACAGATCGGA
>JAJYPQ010000026.1 GCA_021795255.1 Pseudomonadota bacterium | reverse complement strand
CCGCTTGCGAGCAAACCGGTGTTGGAAGGCAAGGGCGTGCTGTTTAAGCGCTTTGCCGACATTGATGTGTTCGATCTCGAGATCAACGCCCGTGACGCCGCCCATTTTATTGACATCGTAGCCGCCCTCGAGCCGACGTTCGGGGGAATTAATATCGAGGACGTGGCGGCGCCCGCCTGTTTCGACATCGAAAAGGCCTTGAGCGAGCGTCTCTCGATACCGGTCTTTCATGACGATCAGCACGGGACCGCGGTCATCGTCTGCGCGGGCCTGCTGAATGCCCTGGAACTCCAAGGCAAGTCCCTGAACACGGCACGCATCGTCTGCTTAGGCGCAGGCGCGGCGGGGCTTACCTCCATGCGTCTTTTACTGACGCTTGGCGCTACCCTTGAAAACATCATTTTGGTCGACAGCCGCGGTGTAGTCCATAAAGAGCGCGCGGATCTCAATAGTTACAAGCGGCTTTTCGCGCACGAGACCCCTTTGCGCACCTTACGCGAGGCGATGGCGGATGCGGACGTCTTCGTCGGCGTTTCGGCCGCCGATTTGGTCGACGAAGCGATGGTCAAGGCCATGGCTCCCCACCCTATCGTGTTCGCCCTGGCCAATCCCGTACCGGAAATTTTGCCAGAGCTCGCTCATGCCGCGCGCGCTGACCTAGTGATGGCCACCGGACGCTCGGACTACCCCAACCAGATCAACAATGTCCTGGGGTTTCCGTTTATCTTTCGCGGCGCGCTTGATGTCCGCGCCAAACGGATCAACGAAGCGATGCAATTAGGGGCGGTCCATGCCCTGAAGGCGCTGGCCAGGCTCCCGGTACCCAAAGAGGTCTTAAAGGCCTACCGCCTTGACCACCTCGAGTTCGGGCCCGACTACTTCATTCCCAAACCCCTCGACCCGCGCCTATTGGCGTGGGTCCCGCCCGCGGTCGCGCAGGCTGCGATCGACACCGGTGTCGCTCAAGGCCCCTACCCTGCGCATTATCCGAAAAAGCCGCTAAGCGCCTGACGCCCTTTAGCTTCGGCTATACTCAAATCAAGTAGCGAGCATAAGGGTCGCGATCATGAAAAAGATAGCGCTGGTGGGAGCGGGCCGCGTAGGCGAGTCCGCTGCGCAGATCCTCGCCAAAGAGGAGATGTGCCAAGAACTTGTCCTCATCGGAACGCGCGAAGGGGTGGCGCAAGGCACAGCGCTGGACTTGGCCGAATGCGCGCCGCTTTTCGGTTTTGATACCCGCGTCCGCGGCAGTACCGACTTAAACAGTATCGCGGATTCCGACATCATCGTGGTATCAGCGGGACTGCCCCGCAAACCCGGTATGTCGCGATCAGACGTCCTCGATGCCAACGCCCCCATCATGACTGAGGTCGCCGACAAGGCCCGTCTGCTGGCGCCCCACGCGCTTTTGATCGTCGTCACCAACCCAGTCGACGTCTTGACGCATCTGGTGTGGTCCCAGAGCGGTTTCGAGCGCGAACGGGTGTTCGGATTGTCTGGGACACTGGATGCCGCGCGCATGGCCGGATTCATTGCCGCCGAAGTCGGAGTCTCGGTGCGCGATGTGCGCACGCTGGTCATCGGGGGGCACGGGGACACTATGGTGCCGCTACCGCGTTACAGTACCATTAGTGGGATACCGATCAGCGAATTTCTGAGCGATGCCGAGATCGAACGCATCGTGGTACGCACGCGGGGCGGGGGCGCGGAGATCCTGGCGCTCAAAAAGACGAGTAGCGCCTACGATGCCCCAGGGGCCGCCATCGCTACCATGATAGACGCCGTGGCCCACAATCGCCGCCGGCTGTTGCCCTGCGTATGCGTACTCGAGGGGGAATACCGCGAATCTGACGTGTCGATGGGGGTCCCGGCCATAATCGGCGCCCAAGGTATAGAAAAGATCATCGAGCTTCCTTTGAGCTTAGAAGAGCACAAACAGATGCAAGAGTCGGCCAACGCGATTCGCATGGACCTCAAGCGCCTGCAAACACCCGGCCACGCGCCGTGAGTTCTGGCGCCCCACGCACGGTTCGCGACTACGTCTTATACGTCGAGCGCCGACTCCTCGCCGCCCACGTCGGCTTTGGGCATGGAACGACGAACGCCCGTGACGAGGCCGCGTGGCTCGTCTCAGGGGCGCTGCGCATCGCACCAGGGTCCCTCTCTGATCGCCTGATGACTGCCGTTAAGGGGCGCGAGAAGGCCCGTGTACGCGCGCTTTTGGCGGCCCGCATACGAACGCGCGCGCCCTTAAGCTACCTTTTGCGGGAGGCCTGGTTTGCCGGGCGGCGATTCTACGTGGATGAGCGCGTAATCGTCCCGCGGTCTTTGATCGGGGAATTCCTTATGCCGGGCGACCCGTCGCCCTTAGCCCCGCCCGGCATACGCTCGATCTTGGATTTATGCACGGGAAGCGGCGCGATCGCGATCAGTGCCGCGCATGCCTACCCAGGCGCCCGGGTCGACGCCGTCGATATTTCCGACGAAGCCTTGGCGGTCGCGGCGCGCAACGTGCGCTTGCATGGGCTGAATGAGCGCGTGCGACTTCTGAAATCCGACCTCTTTACCGTCCTCTCGGGTCGACGCTATGACCTGATCTTAAGCAACCCCCCCTACGTTGCCGATCTGGACATGGACGATTTGCCCGCAGAATATCGGCGCGAACCGCGGCTTGCGCTCGCAGCGGGTCCAGACGGACTTGATCTGGTCTTACCGATCCTGTACCAAAGCCGTGCACACCTCACGGCCCACGGGCGCCTGGTGCTTGAGGTAGGCGCAAGCCGCGAGGCTCTAGAGGCACGGTTCCCGGAGGCACCGTTTTTGTGGCTGGCATCTGAGGCCGACGAATGCGTAGGCTATTGGCACAAGGAAGACCTGGATATCTTTCGTCCAAGCTAAGAGAAAACTGGGGCGCACTCCCCGTCCTAGGTACGCCCCCCTAACCCCTCCCGCAGGGTCCTACCCTTACCCCGGACACGCGCTGGTGTTCACTGATATCCCCGAGACTCGTGGCGAATGTCAGACGCGAGGTCCCGGTAAAACCGAGCCCCGAACGCTGCACGAAGAGATGGGCCACAACCCTTGCTTGCACTAGACCCTGTCCCCCTGGGCCTGGCATCCGGCACTCCTCGCGTACAGTCATTGTCGCTCCGCTGATCGCGATAGGATTGCTGAGACGACAATGCTGGCCTTCTTGACTCAAGATCTGGGACCCGAAATGGTGGGCCTGAAGGCAGGTCGAGTAATGCAGGACCCCGGCCGGGGTATGAGCGCTCATACGCCATTCGCCGGGGACAACTCGGATATGGGCGAAAGACAGGCCGGCCCAGGCCAGGGCCGCTATGAGACATGCTATTTCTCGACTCTTGAACACCTCGATAGTCCTCAAAAAGTGATGGGGGGCCTAGGGGCGCGTCGACCCAGAAGCGACCTTCTGGTAGAGCGCGTCGATTTGCGTTTGATAATGTTGCTCCACCTGCTGGCGACGCACCTTAAGCGTCGGAGTCAGAAAACCGTTTTCGATAGTCCAGGGCTCTTGTACCCGCAAGACGTGCTGAACACGAACATACCCGGGAAAGGCATGCAGCTGAGCGTTGGCCCGCTCGCGCAAAACCTGTTCGTCTCCGAGCGTGCTATGCGCCAAAAGGGCAAGCGTTCCCCGCCCCTCGCCTACGATGAGGGCCTGTTCGAAGGCCATGTCCTGGAGGATCGCCTGCTCGACATCGGCAGGGGCCACCTTTTCCCCGTTCGACAAGACGATGATGTCTTTGACGCGACCGGTCAGATAAAGGAGCCCGTCTTGCAGGCGGCCGAGATCGCCTGTGTGCAGAAACCCCTCGCTGTCCAACACCTCGCTCGTCGCCTGCGGTTGATGCCAATACCCTTGCATGACCGTAGGTCCCCGCACCCACAGCTCGCCCTGGACGAAACGGAGTTCAAGTCCAGCCAAGGGGCGCCCGACCGAGCGTAAATCATGGTCGTGAAAACGGTGGCAGGTGATAACGGGCGAGGTCTCGGTCAGACCATACCCAGGCAGAAAATGAAGGCCCATGCCGGTAAAAAACGAAAGTAGGGAGGGAGCCGCCGGGGCGCCCCCTAAAAAAACAAACCGCAGCCGGCCGCCGAGGCGGCGACGAATAGGCCGGGCGATAAGCAGGTCTGTCATGCGGGCCTCGAGCCGCTCGGTCCAATCGACCGAACCGCAGCGAAGGCGGTAACCTAAATCGGCCGCGCGGGCGACCAGACGGGCCTTAAGCGGCGCATCCTTGAAGGTCTCTTGGATACGGGCGTAGCTCCGTTCAAATATCTTCGGGACGCTGACAATGATGGTTGGCTTGGCTTCCTTTAAGTCCTCGCTCAACTCAGCTATGCCGCGCGAGAAGACCGTTTCGGCACCCATCGCCATGGCCACATACTGACCGACCGTGCGTTCGAACATATGGGAGAGGGGGAGAAACGACAAAAACCTATGTGTCCCGGCCGCTACCTCGGGTATGGCCCCCATGAGAGCCACGACATCGGCCAGGATGTTGCGGTGGCTCAACATAACGCCCTTTGGCCGACCCGTTGTTCCCGAGGTGTAAACGATGGTCGCGAGGGGATCGGACTCGTCTGCGAAGGTACCCGTGTCGCTTGGCATCAAGCCTCGGTCCCACGACACCACGCCTGGCACGTCCTTTAAACCCAAGATGGCCTTAAGGTCGCAGGCCAAGACCTCGGGCGCGGGCGGACGGTCAACGAGCAAAAGGCGCACGCCGGCGTCCTGAATACTGTAGGCCGTATTCTCGGGCCGATCGTTAAAAAAGAGCGGGACTACGATCAGGCCCAAAGAAAGCGCTGCCACGTCAGCAAACACCCACTGCGGCGAGTTATAAGCACATATACCGAGGCGATCGCCGGGGTTAAGGCTGGCGCGCGCAAGTGCTGCGCGCATTCGGCTCACCTCCGCCGCGGCCTTGGCCCACGTAAAGCGGCGCCAGGCGCCATTCTCAAAGCCGGCATAGGCCGGGGCATCGGGGGTCATCGCCACGCGCGCGGCGAAAAGTGCGGGCAGTGTGGTCGAATTGAGGCCCGCTACCATCATCGCCCGAGCACTCGGCGCGTGAAGAGCTGTTCTTGCGACCAGGCCTCATCCGGGAGGAAGCGTTCGCCAAAACGCGCGCTCAACTCCGTCAAGCGGCTTTTAATCTCGGAGGCGCCCAAGGCCTCGGCGTAGCCCAAAGGGCCGCCACGAAAAGGGGCGAACCCCGTTCCATAGACGAGGCCGATATCGACGATGTCGGCGTCGGGGACAACGCCGCAGCGCAGGCAACGCACGGCCTCGTTTAAGAGCCGCAGGATGAGACGTTCGGAAATGACCGGATCGGGCGAGGGGCGTTTGGGCGCAAAGAACGGGGATTTTATTGGGTAAGTGTAGAAGCCGCGCCCGGACTTCTTACCCAATTCGCCGGCACTCACCTTGCTCGCGAGAAGATCCGGCACCGGCAGGCCCAAAGCGGCACTCAAGGTCTTAGCCACCGAGAGACAGATGTCGAGACCCACGGTATCGGCGAGAGCGATCGGACCCATGGGCATCCCAAAGGCCATCGCCGCCTGATCGATGTCCGCAAGCGGCACGCCCTCTTCGGCCAGCAGTACCGCCTCTAGAAGATAAGGCATCAGGGCGCGGTTCACGAGAAAGCCCGGGGCGCTCTGCACGTCGATCGGCAGACGATCGAGGGCCACTGCAAAGCTTCGGGCCCGCGCTAAGGCGCTGTCTGCGGTACCGGTCCCGGCTATGATCTCGATCAATTGCATCTTGGCGACAGGATTAAAGAAATGGAGACCGACTAAGCGTCCCGGTACATGCAGGTCGGCCGCCAATTCGTCTAAAGGGATACTTGAGGTGTTGGTCGCGATGACGGTTTGATCGGATACCTTGCGCTCAATCTCGGTCAAGAGGGCGCGCTTCGCATCGCGATCCTCGATGATCGCTTCTATGACGAGATCCGCGGCACCTAAACCATCGCCCTTGATGTCCGCGAACAGCCGATCGCGCGCGGCCTGGGCCATACGCCCACGCAGCTTGCCATCAAAAAGCGCGTGGGCCCGTTTGATCGCGCGCCCCAGGACCTCTGATTCACGATCCTGCAGACTCACCGAAAACCCCTTGAAGGCGGCCCATGCGGCGATGTCCGCGCCCATGACACCGGCCCCTATGACATGGACGTGGCGGATCGGGGACACGCTACCGGTACGCGCTGAACGCTTCAACTCCTCTGACATCTCGAACAGACGCACCAGATGGCGGCTGGTGGGAGTGACGAGAAGTTCCGCACAAGACAAGGCCTCGGCTTCGAGAGAGCCTTGGCGAACCCAAAGTCCCAAGATCCGACAAGGCGCAGGATAATGGCCGCAATCGACGCGAGCCTGCAATTGTCGGCGCATATACGCACCCACGTACGGGCGTAGCCAGGGGGCGGCGAGCCAAGCCTGATGCCACGGCGGACGACCCTTGGGTGGCACGCGCTTAAGCCTAGCGCGGGCTGCAGCCAGCAAGTGGCGTTCTGGAACACACTCGTCGACGAGCCCGAGCTTGCGGGCTTGTCGCGCCGCTATCGTGCGTCCACTCAACATCAGCGACAAGGCCGGCAACGGGCCGATCAAGTCCGGTAGCCGCACCGTCCCGCCAAAGCCCGGGTGGATGCCTAATTTGACCTCGGGTAAGCCGAACATCGTGCGCTCACTGTCGGACGCGATCCGATAGCTGCAAGCGAGGGCCAACTCGAGCCCCCCGCCGAGACACGGCCCTTGAATCAAGGCCAGCGTAGGATAAGGCAAGAGATGCAACCGTCGGAGCACCAATTGCCCGGCGCGTGTCAGTTCCGCGGCGCGCGCGGCATCGAGAATACGACGAAACTCGTGAACATCCGCGCCCGCGATAAAGCCCCGCGGCTTCGCCGAACGAATGATAAGGCCACGCAGCGGCCGAGTCTCAATGGTCGCCAGAAGCTGGTCTAACTCCGCCAACACCTCGCGTGATAACACATTGTGACTGCGCCCAGGGACGTCGAGAACGAGTTCCGCAATATTGTCATCTTCGGATAAGGACCAACTGCTCACCGTCATAACTGGCCTCCTGCCCGCACGAGCATTGCCCCGCCCTGTCCGCCACCGATACACAAAGTCGCAAGCCCCAGCGCTCCAGGTTGCGTCTGCAAAGAGCGCGCGAGATGAAGGACGAGTCGGGCGCCGGTCGCGCCTACCGGGTGACCCAAGGCCACCGCCCCGCCCTGGGGATTGAGCCGCTCCGGATCGATAGCCCCCAAGGGCGCATCCAAGGCGAGCTCCTCGCGTGCGTAGTCGGCGCTCGCAAACGCTGCCTGACAGGCCAAGACCTGGGCGCTGAACGCCTCGTTCAATTCGACCTGGGCGATATCGTTCATGCTCAGCTTGTGGGTGGTTAAGAGCTTGGCCGTGGCGTGCACGGGTCCGAGACCCATCTGCGCAGGATCGACCCCGGCCCAGGCATAGTCGAGAATTTCGCCCAGCACCTGAAGTCGTTCGCGCTTCACGAGCGTTTCGCTCGCGAGCACAAGAAGGGCTGCGCCATCTGTGATCTGTGAACTATTGCCGGAGGTCACGGTGCCGTAGTGACGGTCAAAAACCGGTTTGAGTTGGGCCAACTTTTCAAGCGTCGTATCGGGACGAACACCGTCGTCTTGGGCATGAAACTTACCGTTCGACTCATAGACCGTCTCGATTTCGCTACGCAGAATCCCCGCTTCCTGAGCCCGCGTCAGGCGCTGGTGGCTTTGCAGGGCGTAGCCATCTTGAGCTAGACGTTCGATCGCGAAGCGATGGGCAATGATCTCTGCGGTCTGACCCATGGACAGCCCGACCACCGGATCGCTTAAGCCCAACAGCAGCGAAAACACCGGCTTTAAGTAGCCCAACCGAAAATCGGCAAGCGACCTCAGCCTTTGCGGCACGTTCTTGGCCCGCGAGAAGCGGGCGAGCCAACGGCTCATGGCGATATTCCACTGGATGGGCGCCCGGCTCATGGCCTCGGTGCCGCCGGCCACAATGAGATGGGCGCGCCCCGAGCTAATGTGGTCAAAGGCGCTCGCTAGGGCCTGAAGACCGGAGGCGCAATTGCGTTGGACGGTAAACGCCGGAACCGCGGGGCCGGTACCCAGACGCAGGCCCACGATGCGGGCAATATTAGCCTCATCGGGAGCCGCGATGACGCAGCCAAGAATCACCTCGTCGAGATCCTCGGCGCGGAACGACTGCCGGGCCAGCAAGGCGCGCCCGGCCATCACCGCCAGATCCGCGGCGCTAAAAGGGCCCGGCTCGTTGCGCGCCTTCAAAAACGGGGTGCGAACCCCATCTACGATAAATACCCTGGCGTTCATGCTCTCTCCTCAATCCCTGATGTCGGAATAGCAGCCAAAAGGCCTTCGACCCATGTCTGCGCATCCCCGAGGCAGCGAATGACGGGCGGCCCACCCCGCTCGGCAAAAAATATGGGCGCCTCTGGGTCTTTATTGATTGCGATCACCTGCGTGTCACGGCCAATGCCTACAAGGTGTTGCGGGGCCCCCGACACACCCACAGCCAACAAAATTCTTGGCGCGACATGGGTCCCGGTTTGACCGATTTGATGCTCAAAGGACAAGAGTTTACTCTCCTGAATGACCTTGCGCGTAGCTCCCAGTAGGACTTTGCATCCCATCATAGCCGAGAGTCGGTCGCGAAGCGGCAAAATCCGTCTCTCGAAAAAGGTGCCGTCGGCGGCCCCGAAGCCCACATCCAGAATCACCTCGGCGGCCGCCATGCCGCCCATTTCTTGGCGCGCCAAGGCCCGCGCCAAGGCCCCCGAAGACCCCTTAAGGGGCGTCCAGTCGTCCACAGTGCAGGTCGCGACCTCCGGCAGTTCGATCGCCTTGGTCTTTTCCACGGCGACCAGGATCGCATTCTCAGGACACATCGTAAGCCAGGCCAAATCGCCTCTTTCAAGAATGAGACTCTCTCCAATACGTCCTGCCACGCCCAGATAGAGGGGGCGACCTAGAATCTGGGCGAGAACCGCGGCCAAGTCCGCCTGCCCATAAGCCAGAACGAGACGTGGGCTTTCCCGCAAGTACGGGGCCAGATGACGGGCCAGAGGAATCACCGCTGCTTGACCCAAGATACGTACGACCGGGCCCTCGACACAGGCCGGAGGGACGTCGTCCAAAGTACCGGCCAACCACAGCGCGCCGGCGTCCCGATCCCATTCGCGTGCGAGCTGCAGGGGGGCCAAGGCCGCGGTCCCGGAACCCACTATGGCCACAGTCGAAGGGAGTGTCCGCACTTTTCCCGGGACGACGGGGGGAGCGGACGTGACCTCACCCCGCCCCTGTTCGCGCAACCAATCGGCCAAGGCCTTAGGGCTTTCGATGGCAGCTGGCGTCTTCTCGGGGCCATCGTTTTTGCGGTAGGGTATGACCTTATGGCCGCTTACAGCGATCTCGGTCTTCGGCTCCTTTAAAGTAGTCAGCCAATCCGATACCGAAAATTCATCGCAGCGGCCAGTGGCCCTCCAGGACGCGCTGACCAGGAGCTTGCGCCCCCAAGCTATGGGGCGCGACCGGCCAGCACGCACAATCCCGTAACCGCGGCGACCACGGGCCGCGATGCGCGTGACGTGGTCGACGTAGGTCGCGCCCAAAGCTCCGCTCACGGCGTGTAAAAACAAGGGGTCGGTAGGACCTGCGAGCACGAGATCGGGCCCCAAGCTCGCAAGCGCTTCGGCCACTTTCGAGGCGTCCGGCCAGCCGATGCCGACCTGCGCCGAAACCTGCGCCCCGGCGGCGCGCAGGCGCTGGACCAAATCGGGACAAGGGGCCTGCGTGAGCGTGACGGCGATGACCTCAATCGCGGGTTTTGCGTCGGCCGCCTCGAGGGCCCAATCGAGAACGGCTTGATCGTCGCCGTCCAGACGCACATCGTCAGCACCATACTCCACCAAACCGCGCACCAGGACGACGACCTTTCCCGAGAAACCGGTATCGATACCGGTATCCGGGGCCAAAAGCGGCGTCGTCGCCCGCTCGGAAAGATCGCGAATGGCATCCTCATAGAACCGCTCATCTTTAAAAAGCGCTTGCACGGACTGGGCGCGGGCGAGAGTGGCGCGCTCCACCATCGCCTCGAGGGCGACAAGCGTCGCAAGATAATCACCGTCCACGGACTGGGCGCGCAGTGCGAGCCGCCGCTCCACCAAGGCCACCCAGACGTAGAGTTCGCCCAACCAATCGACCACCGGGAACCAGGCAATCTCGCAATCGCCATCCACGGCCACCCGCATCTTCAGGTCTTCGAGACGCGGGCCCAGAAAATCGGCGAACGCCCTCAAGGCCCTATCCAGGGTCTCGCTGCCGGTCGCCTTGAGCTGAGAGCGTTGCGCGAACAGTCCCGGCAAATCTTTTAACACCAAGAACCGCTGGATCTCGTTGGTGCCCTCATAAATATTGAGGATACGGGCATCGCGGCGCCATTTCTCGATGAGTTCGCAGGTCGCGGCCGCCATCGGCCCACGCGCCGACTCAAGCGCCAGGAGCACGCGATGGAGCCCCTCGGAGGCCAGGAATTTAGAGAGTGCTGCCTCCATACGAAAATCGCCGGCGGTGAGGTCGGCCCGGTCCATGAGACCCATGAGACGCGCGCCAAGCGTGCGTATGCGCTCCTGTTCATAGCGCGCGAGCGCCAGGGTCTCGGGGACCGTCTCTAGGAGTGGGCCATAATCCTTGAGAATGCGTTCAAGCAAACTCCCGCAGCCCACCACCAGGCCGCCGCGTCCCACGCTCAGGGTCTCCAACGCGCTCACCTGGCCGTGGCCGCGATACCCTATGATGTGGCTGATACACACCCGCACCCCAGAGAGACTCAATTCATTGGTAGGCGAGGCCCTTTGTCCCAACTTACGCTCGTTTTGACCGATGCGCAGGCCCTCGGAACGCCGTTCGACCATAAAGCCCGTTTCGCCCCACTCGGTCTGGGCGTACAAGCAGTAGCGATCGGCGAGAGAGCCGTTGGTGATCCACATCTTGGCGCCAGAGAGTTGGTAATGGTCATAGACAAAACCAGCGCCGCTCGCAGTCGGTATGCCGATATCGTCGTACTCGTAGCTGATACCGGAATCCAGCAGCAAACGGCGCTTGCCGCTCTGGCGCTCCCTATCCCAGCCGCTGTCGTCGAGACGCGCGCGCTTTTCGTTCGGCAGGCGGTAGGTCACGACAGAACCGCTAAAATCGAGCCGACGTTCGTCTACCAAGACCCGCGCACCCTCCTCTACGCTAAAGTGCCAGAGGCCAAGGGCATCGTGCGTAAGGGGGGCGCGGACGCGCCGCGCCCGAGTGGTGACCCCGCCGGTATCCGAACCGGCGTTAGGCTCGGTTAGAGCAAAGGCACTGATCTGGCCGTGCGCCAAAAACTCTAAAAAATGGTGGTGGGCGAGCACGCGTCCGGGGAGCAAGGCCCGCTCCTCGTCCAAGGCCTCGGACAATCGTTTGAAGCCCTGGGCCAGGACCTCAGCCTTGAGATCCAATTCGTCCAAGTCATGGGCGCGGGCCACCGCTACTAGGCTCCGGAAATCGAGCAGGACGTCCCGCGCGAGATACTTAAGTGCCGAACCGGGACTCAGAAACAAGGTCTTAAGGAGGCCCTCGAGGGCTTTGATCGTAGCCTTGATAGCACGCGCGCGCGGACGTGCGCACAGGCCTCGAAGACGCACACACAAGGCCTGAAGCTCGGCAAAGGCTGGTGCGGGAAGGCCCGTCAATTCCGCGCGTAGCCGGGGGAGATCCTTCTCCAATGCCAGCAGGACCGGCATCGTGCCAATGCTCGTACTCGCCATGACTAGAAGACCTACGGAGGTGTCGGAACGACCCATGAGCAGGCTCGTCAGAACCGCGTATTCGGCCTTACTGAGACCCTTGCCTCCCAGGGCCTCGGGGACCACCGTGGCGAAGGCCTTGAAAGCGCGCAGACGGTCGATGTCAGCAGGCGGCATGCCATGGAGTTGATCAATGTAGCGGCCATACGGACCGCCTTTGGGATCGCGAAAGCCGCTGCGCAAAAGCCTGAGGACCTGGGCGCGCATCTGCCGCAAACGCGGATCCGCCAAGAAGTACTCGGGCAGAAAGACGGCATCCGGCGCCAGCGTTTCGCCGAACAGAAAGCTTCCGCTCTGGTAAGAAAAGGGCGTCGGCGCCGGCGCCTTGAGGGTGCGTAGGCGGGAAGCGAGCGCCGGGTGCAAGGGTGGGGTTTGCGCCACAAAAAGGCCGTGGCGCAAGAACTGAGCCTCAGAGGCGTGGTGCAAGGGCTTACCCCACAGCGTCGCCTCCCAAGGAACGTTCATCAGAGGGGGCACGGCCCCGGGCCATTGGCCGAGGACCATCGCGTCGCGGTAACGGGGGGCCAGTATATCGTCTTCGGAGTAGGCGATACCCCCGAACACCTGGCCCGCGACCCAGGCCACGCCGTCCTGCGACACGCCAAAACGCGCCTTGAGGAGACCGACTGCCGCGCGCGGATTCTGATCGCAGAATGCCGAGAGCGACCGCGCAAGAGTCAAGCTGTACTCGATGAGCGCGAGGAGGCGTTTGACCGCCCCGAACTTGATGATCGCAGTTCGGCCCTCTCGGTCGCGATAGGATTCACCAAACTGCTTGCGTGTAAGCGCATAGGCACTTGCGCGCGCGAGTAGGGCGTTCCCGTACCCTTCCATGAGGGCGGCATAATAGCGGGCGAAGACCGGCTCTATACGCCATGGCTCGACATCGCGTTCCGCCACTCGCGAACGCACCGCGCGGGCGACATCGAGTCCCGCTGCCTCCGTTACCACTTGAAGATCAAGGACTCCCCGTCCCCCCCAATACACCCCGCCCGTATCCGGCAGCCAGTCCGACAGGCCGTCGGATTCTCGATGCACAAGTGCTGTGAGATCAGCCAAACGCTGCCCACGATAGTTTTCGGCCAAGAGATGATGGGCGGCAACGAACCCAAGCCCCGGCGCATGCTCGGCTAAAGCCACGAGCAAAGCCTCTGGCCCCTCGCGATCGCGATGTAAAAGATCCACGAGATCCTGCCTATCCGCCGCAGTCCACCGCTCGGCCATGGCCACAAGCCGCGCGGCGGGAAAGAGTCGCGCAAGCTTTAAGCGCAAGGCCGGGGCAAAAGATCGCGGCGCGGGCCCCTTCCGGGTCCAGGGCAATTGGCCACCGAGCACGGCCTCCAGAGCCCCCCAAGCGCCTTGGTCGCACAACCCCAAGTAGCGATGGGGCTCGGCGACTGCGGCCAGAAGGGTGGAGCGCAAGGCCTCCCGCCAGAGTGGCCCGGGGGCCGCGGGACGACCTTTCAATGCCGTGTAGATCTCGCGCAAGGCCGGGTCTTCGGTCACGGGCGGGCAGCTGACTTCGAGTTCGCTCTGGGCGCTCCCATCAAGACCGAAGCGGCGCGCCTCGGGCAACTCGTAGATGAAGCGATGACTGCTCGCTCGGTTCCAATCGATGCCTGGGACCGTGAGCCGGCACGATTCGCATTTGATGCAGTTTTCGGGAACGGTCCCGGCACCCGCCGCCGCGCTCCCGAGACTATAGACCTCGGCTGGGCACACGCGCCGCAGGCGCTTGGCCTCGGCGTTCGCCAAATCGTTGGGGACCCTTAAGTGCCGCACATCCGGGCGCGGGCGGCCAAGCGGCGCAAGCCAGGTCATGGGGGAATAAGGCGAGTCATGGTCCCAGGAGAGTTGGGTCCGCGCTTGACGTTCCCCCTGATAAAAAGGGCGCCTTGCAAGAACCGCTCGGCCGCGCCCGGCCACCGCTACGGCATCGGCCAAAAACGCGACGCCCCCGACGGCGACCAAAGGTGTGCCCTGCACCAGGGCGCAAGCGGCAGCGCTCCGCCAAGGACGCGCGTAAATAGCGGCCACCCGACTCTCCAAAAGCGGCAATCCGCGCCCATAGAGATAACCGATAGCGCGGGCAAGATAAGCAAAGGCTGGCCCTTCCGCCGGCACAGTCTCGAGTTTGGCCGAGCGGGAATAGAGCCAGCGGACGGCGAGTGGCGGCTTGTCGGGGGCCTGTGACACCCTCGGCACAGCCGCCAGGGCGGACAAGGTCGCGCCATCGCGGGTCAGGGACAAGGCGGTCCTAGCAAATGCCCGGGCGCGCATTGCCCGATTGCGCCCAAGCGATCCCACGAGCAGGGGTAGGTGATCGAACATCAGCTGGGTCGCGTGTAGGGCCTTAGGCCAAGCCCGCGAGAACTGAGCGTTCTGATAATCAATGCTGCGCAGCAAGCGCTCACCGTAGGCCTCGGACAGAGCCGCTGCGGAATAGTCTTTGCGACCACGCAGTGCGAGCACCGCCTCGGCGAACGCGACCCCACTGGCTGCGGCCGGGCCCATAAAGTTCGGATAGGGAAACTCTTGCCCAAGCCCCAGGAGCGCGCCACCGATAGCAAGTCCGTCATAGGCGCAATGCGCCCCTTCCCCCAAGCCCCCCGAGCGGATGACCTTCACGCCATAGGCAAGCTGGCGCGCGCCCTCCAAAAGAGCGGCCACCTCGGGGAGGCGCAAGAAATGGTTCAAAAGTTGCGGGTGATCGACCGGACCGTGATCGGCGACCCGTTCCAGCGGCAATACCAGACCCACCGACAAGCTGTCGCGATTGGTGTAGAGAAAGCCGGTGGCGTTTAACGGTTGGGGGCGTCCCTTGAGGGATCCGTTACGCAAGAGCCACTCCTGCGCCAAGCCCTCCCCGGGAGCGAGCCCAAATCGCGCCTCGATGACAGCGGCGGGAAGCGCGAAAACCGCCTTGATGCCCTGCGCGTAATGGACAGCGTTCCGCTCCAGACCCGCCCGGCCCAGGAGCTGCCCCGCGTCGCCCTCAGCCAAAAAGACCACCGGCGCCAACAGCGATCCGCGCGCGGTCTCGACGCCGACTACGCGCCCGCCTTCATAACGCAACGCGGTCACGGCCGTACGCGGGAGAATGGTCACACCACAGCGAATGGCGTGGGCGGCCAGATAGCGATCGAACTTCGGTCGCAGTACGGTCCAGGCCGCCCCGTAATCATTATCCTCTACCGCGCGGGCCTCAAAGCCGCCACAGTTCGTCCCGTCGTGAATGAGCAGTTGGCGGGCCGTGATGCGCCGCTCCTTAGGGGCTTTGGCAAAGGCCTCAGCACCTAACACATCGTCTTGTAAAAGCGGTTCGGCGTGATAAACGCCGCCCGACCAGTTTTCGGCCCCGACGAATTCCGCACCCTCCAGCAGCAAGGTACGGACACCGGCGCGCGCCAAACGGAGTGCCGCGGCGATCCCCGCCGGACCGCCACCTATGATCAGAACCTCGGGGTTCTTAGACATGCTCGTGCCCTCAAAGCGAAGTATAGACGGGCAGGGAACAGCTGTATCGAAAGATCTGCGAGCGGATCGTCTCGGAGAGGATGGCGCCGAGCGCGAAAGGCAAGATAGCCCTAGCCACAGGCCCAAGCGGCCTGATAAGACGGCTTGCCCCCTAGGCACCGCCGCCTAAGCCAGCCCTGGTGTCTATCGGTCCGTTCGCGCCCGAGGAGGGTCGCCATGACGAGAGAAGTCCGTGTATTAGCTACCGAAGATTGGGCCTTGGGGTCTGGGTGAATACTGGCCGGGTCCTGACCCCTCAACGAGGGGTCAGGACCCGCAGGTCTTGGGACAGGTCTCACCCCGACTGTTGCGCGCTAAAGCGATTTGCAAGTCGCTGCGGATCCGGAACGAGCAGGTCATCTTAGCGTTCACGCGAGGCCCTCGCTTTAGGAAGAGGACGGCCGCGCTCACCTTTACCGCGATCGGGGACGACGGGATCGCGGTGCGTTACCGATGCCGCGCTCGAGGGCGGCGCATCCTCGGTCTCCCACACGACCGACCTATAGTGGCGGTAGGTTGAGGGGGTCACTTTGACGATATCAAAAAAGGGTGAAATATCGAAATCCTTGGGGAGCGAGAAACGGCTGTCGCAACGGTACCATTTGGTGGTATCCCCGCGCGAAACGAGCATCGGGAGAATCGGAAAACCCACGGACTGGAAGGCCTCCGCGATGAGCGCCGAGCACACGGTGCGGGTATGAGGTCCGGCGCGACGAGCAAAAAGACTAGAGCGAAAACGCCACGGGACGAAGTGCCACGGCAAGGCTAGGCGCGCGAGATCGAGCAACTGGCGCAGGTCATAACCGTAGCCTATGCGCGCCAAGGCATAGCGCACAATGGCCGCACGATCGGCGGGGGCGAGGCCGCGCGGGCGACAAAGACGCAGATGTGTGCCTTGATAAGCCCTCAAGGGCTTCAGCACAGCCCCCTGGCCCAACAAGACCTCTAACAAAACCGGCCCTTGCGGCGAAAGGCCTGCATGCACCTTTAAAAAGTCATCCCAACCCGGGCCCGAAAGCTCATCCCCGCCCCCCACACACAAGGCAGCATGGGACCAGGTGCTTTGGCCTATGGTTTTGATCATGGCCCCCACGCGCGTCATGCCTTCCATCAGCACAACATCGCCCGGAAGGACCGCGCGCATCAGCGCCTCGTGGTCGGCGAGCGATGCGAGCAAGGGGCTACTTGGCCGTTCGGCCGTGAGCCACGCTATGGCTTTAAGGGCAAACCACCGGCGAAATCCCATGCGACAAACCCTGGCGTAGACCGCCTTCTTCCAGTGTAGACCACACACCCCGCGGATTCCGAGCAGCGCTAGGAAGAGACTCGGGCACTAGCCTAGGTCGGATGGGTGGGGCCCGGGGCGAGGGTAAGATAGTGACTTCATCGATTTGGAGAACACCATGGCCGCCCGACCGCCCTCTCCTAGCTCCTCTCAGACAAGCGGCGCGAATCCCATCATAGCGATCAACATGGCGCGTATCGCTAACCGCCCGGAAAGCTACGAGGCCATGCATAAGGTCGGGCCCAAGGTGTGCATTACGACCGCGACCCATCCGGGATTTCTTGGCTTCGACCAACTCCTTCAAACCGGGATTCACCCGATGGCCGGGCGCTATGGAGGCGGCGCCCTCGATATGCGCGAGACTTTGAATCCCATTGGCATGTTTCAATATACGGTATGGAAGGACGTCAAATCCCACGAGGAGATGCACTACCTGCAGTTCGACACGATCTACGAATTGTGCGCGCACTGCTTGGCCATGGTAGTCGAGGGTCCCTGGGAACCGCTCTACGAAATCGTCGCCTCCGACCTGCCACCGTCGATTGGGCTGACGGATGTCCCGAAAATCATGATGGACCGCGCCGGCGCCCAACAACCGGTACCAAAGCTTGCCTTGCCCAATCGCACCATAGCGCTTGGCGACCACAGCGTTATGCACGGTCACGAGACGGATTTCGAGCAGGGCGTCAAAGACACCATGACCTGGCTCATGGCTCACGCGCCCGGGATGCTCGGTTGGATGCTTTTAAAACAGATCGGGGTATCGGCGATCGGATCGTTTCAGCTGGACCCGCAAGGAATGACCAAGGCGACACTTGGGGCCAACCCGCCGAAGTACGGCACAAACTATGGCGACAAGCCTCTCGACCATCCGCCGATTCCAGCGGCGACCCCGGCTCAATACTTCGTCCACATGGAATGGGAAGCGGCGGAATTAGCGCATCAAGGGCTTGGCAAGGTCCTCGTAAACTATGAGGCGAGAAAGATCCACAACGATGGGGTGCTTGCGCATATCAACCGCGGTCCGTACTACATGCTGTTCGCCTCCATGATGGAGGAAGGCACGTGGCGGGATCGTCTCGTCCGTTAGGAGGTTTTATGACGACCAATAGCAAACCGAGAGTAGTGATCTTAGGCGGGAACTTCGCGGGACTCGCTAGCGCCCAAAAGGTCCGGGAATACGCCGGCGATGTGGTCGATATCACGGTCATTGACCGTAACCCCTACCTGTTATTCATCCCGAACATACCCGGGGAGATCTTCGAGAACCGCGATCCGGCAGCAAGCCTCAGAATGGACACCTACAAGGCGTGGCAAGACGCGCGGGTCGACTTTATCCAAGGGGAGGTGCGGGCCATCAACCCCGATACACGGGCAGTCGAATTTACGCCCAAGGAACGCGAAGGCGCGCCGTACGAGACGATCACCTATGACTATCTCGTAGTCGCTTTCGGTTGCCGACTCGCCTATGACCGTATCGCGGGCTTTGCCGAACACGGACATGCCGTCTCCGACACGCATTATGCCAACAAGCTTCGGCGCGCACTCTTCGAGGGTGGCTATAAAGGTGGTCCTATCGCCATCGGTTCGGCCCGATTCCATCAAGGGACGGCGGTCAAAGACCTGGTGCCCATGGCCGATGCCGCCTGCGAAGGACCACCTATTGAGGTCATGATGTCGATGGCGACCTGGCTTAAACATCAAGGCTTGGGCGGACCCGACAAGATTACCGTATTCACGCCTGGGCGTATGATCGCAGAAGACGCTGGCGAAAATGTTGTCAATGCCTTGTTAGAGATAGCCGGCAAAATGGGCTTTCATTACCGCAATAACGTGGGCGACATCACCGAAATCAACGCTGAAGGCCTGAGTTTTGCGAACGGCGACGGGCTCGAGGCGGAACTGAAGATCGTGCTTCCGGATTGGGTGCCGCATCCCTTTATGAAAGGACTCCCGCTTTGCGATGAAGAAGGCTTCGTCGTGACCGATATGCTCATGCGTAATCCCAAATACCCCGAGGTGCTGGCATGCGGGGACGCGGCGGCGGTCACGATCCCAAAGCTTGGGGCGATAGGCCACCAAGAGGCTGAGATTGTCGGAAAGCAGATCGCCTTGGAGCTCGGGCGCATCAGCCCCGAATTGGCCTCCCTGCCGTTAAAACCAGTGGTCTATTGTATCGGTGACATGGGCGATAAGCAGGCCTTCTATATCCGTTCGAACTCCTGGTTTGGCGGCGACACTCAGATCCTTAAAATGGGGCGCGTGCCCTACCTACTGAAGATGCAGTATAAAGACCTCTTCTTTCGGACCCAGGGCAAGGTCCCGCCCTGGGGCCTCGATGCCGCCCAGTTCCTAGCGGAGCGGCTCTTTGCCGCCTAAACCATGAGCGGGCCTATTCCTATGGAAGACGCGGCGGTCGTCGATTCGGCGCCCCCCGTCCACCTCACGGCGCGCCAATGGCAGGCCTTGGCGCGCCTCGCCGACCGCGTCGTGGCCCTTGAAGAAGCCGGGGCCGGGCCCCTGGGGCAAGCGGTGAGCGACTGGGCCTTGAAGGCCGCGGCTGTCGTTCAGGGGCGCGATCTCAAGACCTTGGGTCAGGAGGTTTGGCGGGTATTCGAGGCCCTGTCCGAGGCCGGCCTCTGGGGGGCCATCGCGGACAACGCACCCTCTCTCAAAAGCACGCTCGATACCGTCCCCTGGGATGCAAATGCGATCCAAAAGGTAGTCGTGACCGCCGAGGGCCTCAAGCGCGACTTGCAGGTATTACGGGCTTTCGCGGGGCGATTGGCAGCCCTCGAGGAGCTCTGGGCCGGGCCCGCCGGACAGGCGCTGTCCGAGGCCTGGGGTACATGGTCGGCGGCCACCGAGCCTTTAGACCTGGCCGCCCTAGGCCGAGAGCTTACGGGGACCCTACAAGCCCTATCGACAAGCGGCTCCCTGAAGCTCCTGTCCGAAAACCTGCCCTACCTCGCGGACAGCCTGAAGTCCCTTGGCGCCTCAAGTCCCCGACTCTTAGCGGCCTTGGGTCCGCTTCTAGACGCCGCGCGCGAGGACTTGGTGTTGGCCCACAAGCTGGCCGAATGGGCCCGACGCCTGGAGGTCTTCCTGTCGGGCCCGACCGGCACGGCGGCTGCGAGCGCTTGGGTCACGGCAAGCCAAGTCTTCAGCGACCAGGACCTCGGCGGTTTGACGCGCGATATCGTGGACCTCTTGGCCGCGTGGCGGCGCATGGGACTTTTCCCCATCCTGCGGGATGCAGGTGGCGGTCTGGTTGCCTGGGCCGAGCTGTGGCGAACCGTTGACGGGAGCGCACGGCTGCAGGAGATCGTCCAGAGTTGGGCCGTGCCAAGCGATGGGGCCTTTGGGTGGCAGCGGGCCGGGGCATTATGGCACACCATAAAGACCGCGAGCGCCGATCAAGAACCCGCGGAGGGCGGGGTCAAAGGGCTCTATAAGCTACTTACAGACCCCCTGATGCAAGACGCCGCGCGTCAAGGGGCAATAATTCTGCGCCTCGTGACCACAGCACTTGCGCAAACCCGCGAAGCGGGCTCGGGCCAGGCTTTGTAGAAGTCATAGCGGCCGCTTGCATCGGGCAGGCCCCGAGCCGCACCGGCTTTTAGCGGCCCCTTCCTTAAGGCCCGGCCTTGATCAAGCACCAACGACACCGGGGCTCGCGACCGTACTATGTCCGTCACCACTTCCCCCTTCTTGTTCCGATACTCGCGCTGAAAGACCCGCACCCAAGATCCCGGTTCCGCGCGACCCCAAGGCCCCTGGACGGCGCAGTTTGCTGTGGCGCACCCTTGAAAGCTGACTTGGAAACCTGACTCTCGGGGAGAGGTGACGCCGCGCAACGGACGTCATGACCCGTTATAGACAAGGAGGTCGTATGCCAGAAGTCGCGGATCGCATGACTAGCGAAGACGTGGTGCCCC
>JAJYPQ010000357.1 GCA_021795255.1 Pseudomonadota bacterium | reverse complement strand
CGGGGCGGCGATGTGGGATCAAGCCCTGGGATGCCTGGGGCTGGAGCCTGGTATGTTAAGGGCCTCAAAGCGGTGTAAGGCGGTAAGTATCTTAAGCGCTCGTGACCCCAACCCACTTGCCAAGAGGCTGTTCGCCCCTCTTTTTGTCGGTGCGGCGAGCCTGTGGGGGGGACTTTAGCGGCCGCTTTGGGCCTATAAAACCGCATCGCAAAAAAAAGCTTGCACTCACCGGCCCCAGCATTAGATATAATGGGGCGTGGAGCAGTGGCTCCGCCTATACTTTTTTGGAGATTATAATGAAAAAACTCGTACTTGCCTCCGTTGTTCTTTTAGCGCTTGCCGGTTGCCATAAGGCGCCCCAGTCCAGCTCATCTGCCAAGACGGCACAGCCCAGCACCACCTCCATGGGAAACGCCGGCACCACCACAGCCGCCCCGAGCAGCACCACGACTCCGAGCACCGGGTCGGCGGCGACTACCAAGTCTAGCGGCTCGTCCATGAGCGGCATGTCCTCCAAGCCTTCTTCCAAAAAGAAGAGCGCGTCGAGCCAGTAAGCCGCGAGGGATTTAAAGGTCCCGTATAAAAATAAGCGTTGGGACTTACGCGTGAGTCGGCCGGGTCATGATGTCTGTGAAAGTGATGCGGCCGCAAGTGTATTCGCGAGCAGGGTGGCGACCGTCATGGGACCCACACCACCGGGTACCGGGGTAATCCACCCTGCTCTTTTTTCTGCTTCCCGAAAATCCACATCTCCCACAAGACGACCGTCGGGCAGCCGATTCATACCAACGTCGATCACGATCGCTCCCTTTTTAATCCAGTGGCCCTGAATGAGGCCGGGTTTGCCGGCTGCGGCGATCAAAATATCGGCATCCCCAACGTAGGCCTCCAGATTTGTCGTGAATCGGTGGCAGGTTGTCACAGTACATCCCGCAAGAAGGAGTTCAAGGCCCATAGGGCGGCCCACGTGGTTTGAGGCGCCCACGATGACCGCGTGCAGCCCGTGGAGGTCGATGCCGGTGTGGTTGAGAAGAGTCATGACCCCGGCCGGGGTACAGGGCCTTAGCGCCGGTCGCCGTACCGCTAGACGCCCGACATTGTAGGGGTGAAAGCCATCCACATCCTTACTCGGCCTAATCCGCTCTATGAGTTGGTCGGCCCGCAAAGGCTGCGGGAGCGGAAGCTGAATGAGAATCCCATCGATATGCGAGTCTTGGTTGAGTTTGTCTACAAGCGCAAGGAGGGCGGTTTCGGTCGGGGCCTGCTCCATCTTGTGGGCGACAGACCTGATCCCGACGCGTTGGCAGGCCTCGGTTTTGTTGCGCACGTAAATCTCCGACGCGGGATCCTTGCCGATCAAGACAACCGCGAGGCATGGGGCGCGAGCGCCGGTCGCAAGTCTATTATCGATCTGCGCTTTGATCCCCGCCAAAAGGTCGGCAGCTACCCGTTTGCCATCAATAAGGCGTGCGGTCATTTGGCCTCTAACTCATCGTTGTGAAGGGCTTATCATCCCACGCGGCCGGACGCTCGGCCAAGTCCCCCACGTAACCCTATTGGCACGAAACGGTGGAAAATCGCGGGAGCATCTGTGGTAGTGTACGTGCGCGGGTTGTGCCTGCCCCTCAGGTATCGTGCCCGCACGCGGGCAGGCGTCTCTGGACGTCCGAAGTTACCTAGGACCCGTGGCGTTGACGTATGGGGGTAGGCCCGCGTATATTTCTGGCCCTTCGCCGGAATCGGACGGAAGTGTCGGGGTATAGCGCAGCCTGGTAGCGCACCTGCTTTGGGAGCAGGTTGTCGGGGGTTCGAATCCCTCTACCCCGACCACCAGGCAGCAGCGAGGCGCCCGTAGCTCAATGGATAGAGCAACGGCCTTCTAAGCCGTTGGTTGCAGGTTCGATTCCTGCCGGGCGTACCATTCCCTTGCGGAGATGGTTCTTTGGTGAGCGTAGCTCAGTTGGTTAGAGTCCCGGATTGTGATTCCGGTTGTCGTGGGTTCGAATCCCATCGCTCACCCCAATTTATCAATGTGTTACGTGCTATTAGTAACGTGATATATAAGGTTCCGGTACACTAACGGTACACTAAAAAACCAGCGCGAGTGTACTGGACGACCTTCTGAAAATCCCTTTAAAGAGAGCCAGATAGAGCCCAAAAACGCCCGTGGCGCGTCGGTTTTCGTGCGTGAGTTGTTGTGCGGTGCCACTCGCCATTCTCTCGGGATCGGGGCAGCTCTCTCGCTAAGCGGGGTGGGAAAAAGGGCTACTGACGAGTATGTCGGGCGCATAAGGGGACATTTGACCTTGCCGAAAGGGGGGGTAGTCAAGGCTGGCGTTGACTACCATCAATAGAGGATTAGTCATTGCGCGGTCGGCCCGGACCACGGCGCGGGGTCTGCGCATCGCGATCGCCAAGGACCGCCATGCGATCCGGGCCGACCAGCGCAACCGCGCGACGGGCGCGATCACGCGGGCGCTCTTGTAAAGAGATCGGACGGCGGGTATAGCAAACGCATGCCATCGCCATCGCCATCGCCATCGCCATCGCCATCGCCATCGCAATCGCAATCGCAATCGCAATCGCATAGCTGAGCCATACCCATCACGGGCGTAACGTGTTGATTATGTTAGTGTGTACGAAATTCGTACAGCCGGCGACATTGATTACTCAATTTTCGGAAATCAATCACGTGGGTGGGGCGGGGAATGCTTGCCAGTTCTGGCAAGTAAAGGTCGGCTGGGACGCATTGCGGCCTGGCAGGACCTCAATGTTAAAGGTCCGAAAAACGGACCTTTAAGTACAATCAATGAGAAAGCGGGGGGTTTTGGTTGACTGGAAAGGCTTGGGCGAAATCCGCCCAAACGCATGCGCCCGTCACTCACAAGCGAGTCTTGAGCACGACAGGAAGGACGGATATGCTAGAGACACTATATGCAGCTAAATAACGAGCAAGCCAAACACGTCGCCGAGACCTTGCGGATTATCGCGATTGCTGAGTTTGGGTTCTTTGGCTATACGGCGGGGCTTGAGCGTCATGATTGGTGGCTTATGGCCGCCTCATTATTAAGCTTTATCCTGATTGAGTACGCCGCCGTTTTGATCTTAGGAGACCGCACATCATGAGCGCAATCACCACAACACAGTTATGGATTGGCCTAGGGTGGGTCACACTCATTGGTGTGGGCGGACTGGTACTGGCCTGGATAAACCATCGCGGACACAAACATAAGTGACGTACGAAATCCGTGCAGACAGTTTGTTAAGGACAACAAACAGCGTGGATGCGGGATGCGGTGAGGACCGCCAGGCAGCGAGGGGGCCTCGATGTCAAATGGGCGAAAAACGCCCTTTTGAGCAGTATCAACAAGAGAGAAGGCGCTTGGGCGAAATCCGCCCAAGCGCGTTGCGCTACCTCACTCAGAACGCGGCCGGCCAGGACCGCGAGGACGCGGTACCGCCGGAGCCTCGTTGCCACCGACCCGCTCGATCTCGGCTTTAATGAAGGCGTCGATCTGCTCGTCGCTCCACCGGCGCAAGCGCCCAAAGCGCGCAGGCTTGGGCAAGCGACCGGAGGCCAAATGATTTTCGGCCGTCCGTCGGCACATCCCGAGCCGGTCCGCCACTTCGTCCAGATTCAGCATTTGCGTGACTTTATACCTCACGTGTACCCTCCCCACGAGGTAATCTGTACTAACGGAAATAGGTTGAGGTGGCGAATGGCGCCATAAAACATGCCACGTTTGCACGTGGTCAAAGATCGGGACGTAAATCGGGATGTATTTCGATAGCCCCTCTGCCATATTCCTGCCACAGTGCGGGTGCTTTTTTATGCAGTCTCATGGGTGGCCGCTGCACAATAAGCATAATGGGAACAGTAGGTTAGCTTGCAACGGCGTGTAGGGGGGTGCAGTTCTTTCGGATTGTGATTCCGGTTGTCGTGGGTTCGAATCCCATCGCTCACAAAAATGGCATTGTAAAATCAAGAAGTTACAACATGCCAAATGGCTAGTAGAGTGCCGGACTCTTAAATTTAGCCGTTTGGCGTGAGAAGCCTTATATTTATCCGAACAAATCCATGAGTTACGTGGATATCATGAAATAACTTTTCATCAAATGGGTACAAATTTGGGTACACGGAAATCGCGGCGAGCCCAAAAATGACGATCTTCGGGACGCCGCTACAGGGGAAGACAGTGACCGCGAAAGCGGCCCCGCCATCCGTGGCGATCCTGGATGTTGTCGGCTGAACCCTTCACGCTTCAATTGACCCAGTCACCTGAGAACTCTTGCCGACTCCAACGTCTCGATCGGTCGTGCAAAACATGGACTCCTGGTCGCAGCCGGCATGTGGGTCACCCCATCGGCACGCCGTCCGGTTACTGTGGGCGAGCCTCTTGTACGGCAGAAAAGCTCGCACGGCTCGCCCGCCGAACGGTTGCAAGCCTCTCGTCGCTTTGCTGTGATAGCATGGCCGTAGGCCATTCGACCTACAATGTGCGGCCCACAATGTGCACTGCGCCGAGACTGAGGACGAGACGGCGACTGGGACGTTCTATTATCAGCGCATACCGAGAGTTGGCGCTCGCTTGGATATTGTGGTCCGCTACAATCGAAAGCGCCTACAACCCGGTCTTGAACATCCCTGTCACACGACCTTCGAGCAGCGGCATGTGGCTTAACTGAGTGTCCGTGATTCTGGGGAAAGATCACTCTTCCTCACAACCATCAGCTCGATTCGGACGAACAAGGCAATATTGACCTTTGGGACGCCGTCACGACGATAGACCTGGACCGAAGTGCAGGTGCTTGCAG
>JAJYPQ010000025.1 GCA_021795255.1 Pseudomonadota bacterium | reverse complement strand
TCGCCTTATCGGTCTCGACTGTTGCGACGACCGTGCCACGGGCAATAAAGTCACCCACGGCCTTTTCCCACGACACGAGCGTGCCTTCCGACATCGTGTCTGAGAGTTGCGGCATCTTGATGGCTTGTCCCACCGGAGCAGCGCAATCTGTAGGCGCTTCGGCCACCATGGGCGCCGCAGGCGCCCTGTGGTCGGTCACCACTCCGTCGGCATCCGCAACCAAGGTCGCAATGGGGGCACCGACTGCAAGCGCCACGCCTAGCGCCGCGAGCGGTTCCGACAAATACCCTTCTCGGAACACCTCAACATCCATGATCGCCTTATCGGTCTCGACTGTTGCGACGACCGTGCCACGGGCAATAAAGTCACCCACGGCCTTTTCCCACGACACGAGCGTGCCTTCCGACATCGTGTCTGAGAGTTGCGGCATCTTGATGAGGAACGGCTCGGCCATGATGGGCTGATCCTAAATTTTGCTAAAGTGGATGTCAGGTCAAGACGTCAAACACGGCCCAGAACCTTAAGCGCCGCCGCCAATACATCGTCGGCATTCGGGATAGCAGCCTTCTCCAGGTGGCGATTATAAGGAACAGGGACATCGGCCGCATGCACGCGCACCGGCTGAGCATCAAGGGCGAAAAAACATTCCTCGATAATCACCGATATGATTTCCGCGCCCACGCCCACGGCCGCCTCATCCTCCTCGGCAATGACCACCTTGTGTGTCTTTTCCACAGACCGCCGTATGGTATCGCGGTCTATGGGCCTCAAGGCCCTAAGATCCAGCACCTCGGCAAAGAGCCCCATGGATGCAAGCTTATCGGCTGCGGCCAAACACAAATGGACACTGTAGTTGTAGCCAATCAAGGTCACATCGGTCCCGGCGCGGACGATTTCTGCCCCCTCCAGGGGCCGGAATGACTCCTCGTCCGGCACTTCGCCGCGCATGTTATACATGCTCTCGTGCTCGATGATAATGACGGGGTCGTTGCACCTCACCGCCGATTTCAGCATGCCGTAGGCATCAAGCGGTCCGCGCGGCGTCACGACCCGAAGTCCAGGAGTGCTCATGAACATACGCGCGAGCCTAGCCGAATGCTGGGCCGCGAGCTGATGGGCGGTCCCGCCGGGCGTACGCATCACGATCGGACAAGAAGCGCGGCCTCCCGACATATAGCGAATCTTGGCGGCGGCGTTGATGAGCGTGTCAAGCGCCAACAAAGCAAAGTTGATCGACATGATCTCAATGATGGGCCGGAGGCCCGCCATTGATGCGCCGATACCGATGCCGGTGTACGAATTCTCGGAAATCGGCGTATCTATGATGCGCTCGGGGCCATACTTTTGGTAAAGACCCGAAGTCGCCTTATACGTTCCGCCCGCGACCCCGATATCCTCACCCATCGCGATAACCATGCGATCATGTGTCAATTCCTCATCGTGAGCGCGCCGTATTGCTTCCCAGTAAGCCATATCAGCCATTGTGATCACCCTGGACCAGTGGTCCAATCCATTGCGGATTGGGTTGATCATCCAGGCAGTACTTGTTTAAGTCTTCCACACGCGGCTCCGGGCTTTCTTCGGCAAAACGCACCACTTCGTTTTCGATCTCATCAAGAACTGACTTCTCGAGATCGGCAATGTCTTGGTCGGTCACGATCCCAGCCTTCTTTAAGCGGTCAGCGTAGATTTTGATGGGGTCCCGTTCGGCCCATTGCCGTTCTTCCTCTTTGGAACGATAAGCATTGGAATCCGACATCGAGTGGCCACGCTGGCGATAGGTCATAAACTCGATGAAGTAAGGGCCAGCACCGCCTCGGACGTGGTCAACCGCGGTGCGCGCGGCACTCATCACCACGTCGATATCCTGGCCATCGTGTTGGCTACTAGGGATGTTATAGGCCCCGACGCGCTTGTACTGATCAATCACCGCCGAAGATCGATCGATCCGGGTCCCGATAGCATAGAGGTTATTCTCGCACACGAATAGAACGGGCAGTTTCCACAAAGAGGCCATGTTGAGCGTCTCGTGAAATGTTCCCTGATTATTCGCCCCGTCACCCAGAAAACAGATCGCGATCTGGTCTGTACCTTTGTGCTTGGCCGCGAGAGCCAAGCCTGCAGCCAATGGGAACGGCTGGCCCACAAGCGCGTAGCCACCCATAAAATTCACCGACGGGTCGAAAATGTGCATAGAACCGCCGCGCCCACGGCTCGAACCGGTCACCTTTCCATAAAGCTCGGCCATAACCTCACGCGCAGGGGCACCGGCCTTCAAGGCATGGACGTGGTCGCGATAACCGGTAATTACGTAGTCGTGGCCGCAACGCGCCGTCTCCAAGACCCCAGTCGCTACCGCCTCCTGTCCGGAGTAGAGATGGAGAAAGCCCCCGATCTTCCGCTCCATATACGCCTCAAAGGACCGCTCCTCAAATCGGCGGTAAAAAATCATTTCGCGTAATAGTCGCTTCTGATCGTCAGCCTTCATTTCAATCCTGGACCAAAATAGTTGAGTTTCTAAACCCGAGGCGTGAAAGACCCGTGCGCCGGGCCCAAGCGCGGGGGTATGATCAGGTTTTTACGAGTAGAGGTCAAGGTAAGAGCCATGATGACATTTCGTACTCCGCGCACGCGCTACCTAAAAACTCCGTTCTCGAAACAAGCCGCTGCGCAGTATGGGCATATCGCCATAATAGCGCGCGACCTCCCTGGCCTCGCCAGAATGCCGTTCGGTGGCCTTCTCGCAAAACGCCTGAAGACCCAAAACGTAAGCGTATGCGCGGGTACGTCCTTCACGACAGAGGCCCCCGATGAAGACGGGACTACGCTTGCGGTTGGCTTCGCCGACGATACCCTCTCGCCATTTGCGCTGCTTGAAATGAGCCGCAAATTGACCCAATTTAAGGATGGCATCACCAAAGTGGCCTTGCTGGCGCCCGGTCTCGCCGGCGAAGCCCGGGAAAACGCCCTCAACGCCTTGGTCAGCTGCGTTTACGCGCGCGCCCCGCTCCCGCGTTTCCAGGCGCAGACTCGCACCGAAACATTGACCACCGTCGACGTATACGGCGGCGATAAGGACCGCGGCGAACTGCTCGCGAGCGCCCGTGGAAACCATCTCGCGCGAGCGCTATCGGTATTGCCGGGGAATTATCTCACACCCCGGCTCTATGTGAAGCACATTAAGAAGCTAGCCGCCCAATGGGGCTGGCGATTCCGGTTTCTCGACGAAAAGCGCTTGGCGAGCTTGGGTGCTGGTGCCTTTCTGGCCGTTACCCAAACCGAGGCAGTCGGGAGCGGCATCGTGCATTTGCGCTACAGCCCGCGCAAGGCTACGAAGCGACCGGTAGCGCTCGTTGGGAAAGGCGTTTGCTTTGATACAGGAGGCGTCAATATCAAGCCTGCGCGACACATGTTTGGCATGCATGAGGATATGGAGGGCAGCGCTGTCGCCCTCGGCACGCTGCTTGCCCTCACCGAACTGAAGGTGCCCTATGTGGTGGACTGTTATCTCGCTATCGCGGAAAACACCGTGGGACCGCGCAGTTACCGGCCTAACGACGTGGTACGCGCGAGCAACGGGACAACGATCGAAATCGTCCACACGGACGCCGAGGGACGCATGGTGCTGGCCGACACGCTGTCTCTAGCCTGCCAAGCCGGGCCCCGTCTCGTGATTGACTACGCGACCTTGACTGGGGCTTGCGTCTACGCTTTAAGCACGCGGATGACCGGGGTATTCACCAATCGGCCCGCGCTCCATGAACGCCTCATCGAGGCCGGACGCAAGAGCGGAGAACGCGTCTGGCCCTTTCCTTTGGAGGAAGACTACGCAACCGAGCTAAAGAGTAATATCGCCGACATCAAACAATGCACGCTGGAGGGCGAGGCCGACCACATCTTGGCGGCCCTTTTCCTCAAGCGTTTCTTACAGAACGACCCGACTTGGATTCACTTAGACCTGTCCGCCGGACGTCACAAAGGGGGACTAGGCGCGGTTCCGACGGACACGACCGGCTTCGGAGTCCGATTTAGCTTAGCCCTGCTTCTGGACTCGGCCTGGACTTGGTAAGGACAAGTTGGCTATAGCCGGCCGCCCATCTGGCCGGGCCCGACCCGTCCCGACACTAGATTTTGGGGGGCGGCCAGGGTAAGATGCGCCGCTTGATCGGACTGCCCGCCCTGCCGCAGGCGGCCGCGATCCTTATTCTTATAAGCGCCCTGCCACCGGGGCGCTTTATATTTTGGGGGCGCGATGCCAACCGAACACCATCTTATGGCCACCTACGGGCGGCTTCCTGTGGCCTTCACCCACGGTGAAGGGGTGTGGCTTTGGGACACAAACGGCCGTAAATATCTCGATGGCCTAGCCGGCGTCGCAGTCAATGGCTTGGGGCATGCCCACCCGGCGATCATTGAAGCAATCTGTAGCCAATCGCGCCGCCTCATACATACCTCCAACTGGTACGAGATCCCCCGCCAAGAAGCGCTCGGCACCAAGCTGTGTGCCATAGCGCGCATGGATCGCGTGTTTTTTGCCAACTCCGGTGCCGAAGCCAACGAGGCAGCGCTTAAGCTGGCGCGTCTTTATGGGCACCGCAAGCAGGTTGAAACGCCCGCGGTCATTGTGATGGAAGGGAGCTTTCACGGGCGCACGCTGGCCACCTTAAGCGCCACCGGCAATCGCAAGGTGCAGGCCGGTTTTGAGCCGCTTGTGACCGGCTTTCGGCGTGTTCCCTTCAACGACTTGGGGGCCGTCAAGCAAGTTCGCGAACGCGACCAGACGGTCGTAGCCGTCTTGGTGGAACCGATATTGGGAGAGGGGGGCATTCAGATACCCGATCCCGGCTATCTCAAGGGCTTGCGGAAGCTCTGCGATGAGGCCGGCTGGCTCTTGATCCTCGACGAAATCCAAACCGGGATGTGCCGCAGCGGCACTTGGTTTGCCTGGCAGCAGGAAAACGCGCGACCCGACATTATGACGCTTGCCAAGGCGCTGGGAAACGGGCTCCCGATCGGAGCCTGTCTCGCCCATGGGGCGGCGGCCGAGCTTTTCCAAGCTGGCCATCACGGCTCGACATTCGGCGGAAACCCCTTGGCCTGCGCCGTAGCCGACACCGTGATCGATACCCTGGAGGGAATGCGGGCCGGGGAACGAGCCTTGGTGCTCGGTGCCCGGCTCCAGGCCGACCTCAAGGCGCGGCTTGCCGGGGAGCCCGGTGTCAAGGCCATACGCGGCCAGGGACTACTTTTAGGCGTTGAGCTCGATAGGCCGTGCCAACCCCTCATGAAAATCGCCCTAAACCACGGCCTGCTTCTGAACGTGACCGCAGAAAAGGTAGTCAGGTTATTGCCGCCACTCATCCTAAGCGATGCCGAAGCCGCGCAGCTGGGTGAGCTGACGGCCGCAAGCATCCGTGAGTTTTTGGCGTCATGACGCGCCATTTTTTGAGTCTGCTCGACTTTAGCCCCAAAGAGCTGCGCATGCTGGTAGAGCGCGCCATAACGCTCAAGGCCATTCTCCGCAGACGCGAGCCGCATGAGTACTTACGCGGGCGTAGTCTTGCGCTTATTTTCGAGAAATCATCGACGCGCACGCGCGTTTCGTTCGAAGCCGGCATTACGCAACTGGGCGGAAACAGCATGTTTCTGGCGCCCGCAGAGCTCCAACTCGGCCGCGGCGAGCCCTTGGAAGACACGGCGCGCGTCGTATCACGCATGGTCGACGCCATTGTCATTCGCACGCACGAACACGCCAAACTAGAGGCGTTCGCGGCCCACTCCCAAGTTCCGGTCATTAACGCGCTCACGGATCGGTTTCATCCCTGCCAGCTGCTCGCGGATATCCAGACCTATTTCGAACTGCGTGGTGACATTCGCGGGCGGTCTGTAGCCTGGGTAGGCGATGGCAACAACGTCTGTCATTCGTGGATAAACGCCGCCCGCCAATTCGACTTTACCCTCCGGGTGGCAACCCCCAAGGGTTACGAGCCCGATGCCGAGATCGTGGTGGCCGCCGGTCATGCGGTGACGATGTCCCACGATCCGCAGGAGACAGTCACCGGCGCCGATCTCGTGGTAACGGACACCTGGGCCAGCATGGGTCAAGAAGCCGAGAAGGAAACGCGCACGCGGGCGTTTTCGGGCTTTTGCGTCGACACAGCGCTCATGGACCGGGCCCACCCAGACGCCCTATTCATGCACTGCCTTCCCGCCTATCGGGGGCTTGAAGTCGCGGCCGATGTGATCGACGGCCCGCGCAGCGCGGTCTGGGATGAAGCCGAAAACCGTCTTCACGCGCAAAAGGCACTATTAGAATTCCTACTCGCCTAGGCCACTTACTAGACCACCTAGTTGTGGTAATCAAACAGGTAGTTTTGGTAAGGCGCGCAACGTCGGCAAAGAAACTGCGCACGCCCCAAAAAGGTGTCCACCTGCGCCCAGATCTCTTGGGCTATCGTGCTGCTATAGTCGGGCCCCGTTGGGTCTACGGTCTTTGGGCTCACGTTATAGTAATGCACGGTGAGAGGCTTGCCATAGAGGCGCATCCGCTCCTCGAAGGCTTGAAGCTTAGGCAGCGGAGTTGTGGAATTAAAGGCGACCAGCAGCACCAGGGATTTGAGGCGCTGAACCAAAGACGCAGGCGCCGACGCCCCACCGTCAACAAGGACCGTACCCGATACATCGGCTGAATCGGTGGCACTCGCCTCAAGCGATTGCATGGCGCCCATCGACCCCCAGCCAAGCGTTACGATCTTACGCCCCGGGGCACTCAAAAAATGGATCGCGGAGCGCTCTTCGGCATCCGCTAGCCGTTGACTGTTGAGCGGGGCCGTCCGAGACTTGGGCACGCGCGCCTTACCGTAAAGGTCTACCGCCACCACCCTATACCCTTCTGCCCCTAACCTATCGGCCCATGCCAGCATCGGCTCATTGAGGCCGGATCTTCCCGGCAGCAACAAAATGCCGATCTCGGCGGCCGACGGTCCCGTGCGATAAACCTGAAACCGCTTATGGCCCTTAATAGCAAGCTGTACAAACTCGCCCGCGAGCGCCTTACACGACAGCCCCCGCCCGCTTTCCTGGGCAAAAGCGCGCGTACCTGCCAACGCGACCAGCGCGATCGCGATCATCCAACGCAGCATTCTCATTCCCCGTACTCAATAGAGGCCCCACCAGGCAAGCAGCGCGGTGTGACAGCATGAACGACCCGCCTAATCGACCTCAGGCCTTGATTTACCGAAGTCCCGCGGACCCGTCTACTAAAGACTTAAAGACTAACCGATTCCTGGAGCCCGCCAAGCACAAGAGCGACGAGCGGACCGCAATGGGTGCCGCTCGGACACATCGGGCCAGCAGAAACTTCCATCGGAGCGTAGTATACTGGGAGCCTATGGCGATTCCCTACATTTTTACCATGCAACGGGTGACAAAGATCGTCCCCCCGTCGCGCGAAATACTCAAGAATATCTCCCTGTCCTTCTTCCCCGGCGCCAAAATTGGCGTCTTGGGGCTGAACGGTTCCGGAAAATCGACACTTCTGCGCATTATGGCGGGCGTAGATAAGGAATTCGACGGCGAGGCCCAACCGGCCGCCCGTATTCGGATAGGTTACCTGCCTCAAGAACCGGTACTGAACCCCGACAAGGACGTCCGCGGCAACGTCGAGGAAGGGGTCGCCGCGACAAAGGCCTTGCTCGAGCGGTTCAATGCCATCAGTCTGCGTTTCGGGGATCCGCTCACTGACGACCAGATGAATGCCCTGATCGAAGAGCAGGCTCAGGTCCAGGGCGAGATTGATGCCGCCGGCGCCTGGGATCTTGAGCGCAAACTTGAGATTGCGGCCGAGGCCCTGCGTTTGCCGCCCTTCGATGCCGACGTCAAGGTACTCTCGGGCGGCGAGCGGCGGCGCGTCGCCTTGTGCCGCCTGCTGCTTTCCGAGCCGGACATGCTGCTGCTCGATGAACCGACCAACCACCTGGACGCCGAATCGGTGGCCTGGCTCGAACGATTCCTTAAGGAATACAAAGGGACGGTCGTAGCCGTTACCCACGATCGTTACTTTCTCGATAACGTTGCGGGCTGGATCCTGGAACTGGATAGAGGTCAGGGCATACCATGGGAGGGAAACTACTCTTCGTGGCTCGAACAAAAGGAAAAGCGGCTCGCCATCGAAGAAAAGCAGGAGTCGGCCCGGCAGCGCACCATCAAACGCGAGCTTGAATGGGTACGCACTTCCCCCAAGGGGCGGCACGCGAAAAGCCGCGCCCGACTGGCCGCCTATGAGGAACTCGTGTCCCAAGACACCGAGCAACGTAACGAGACGACCGATCTCTTTATACCACCTGGGCCGCGCTTGGGTGACCTCGTGGTCGAGGCTGCCGACCTCACCAAGAGCTTCGGCGACCGGCTACTCATGGACCACATTCATTTTAAGCTTCCGGCCGGAGGGATCGTCGGCGTCATTGGCCCAAACGGCGCGGGGAAAACGACCCTGTTTCGGATGATCGTAGGCGAAGAACAGCCGGATAGCGGCGTTTTGCGGGTTGGCCCCACGGTGGTGCCGGCCTACGTGGGTCAGGCGCGAGATGCGCTCGATGGCAGCAAAACCGTATGGGCTGAGATATCCGGCGGCTCGGACCTGATTCTTCTCGGAAAGCGCGAGGTCTCTTCGCGCGCCTACGTCGGCCGCTTCAATTTTCGGGGCGCGGATCAACAAAAGTACGTAAAGGATCTGTCGGGCGGCGAACGTAACCGCGTGCACCTAGCCAAGCTATTAAAGAGCGGCGGCAACCTGCTTTTGCTTGACGAACCGACCAACGACCTCGATGTCGACACCTTACGGGCGCTTGAGGAGGCGTTGCTGGAATTCGGAGGCTGCGCGATCGTCATCTCGCACGACCGCTGGTTTCTGGACCGGATCGCCACCCACATCATGGCCTTCGAAGGCGATAGCGAAGTGGTGTGGTTCGAAGGCAATTACGCAGACTATGAGCTCGATCGCAAACGGCGCCTCGGCGTCGAAGCGGATCGACCCACTCGTATAAAGTACAGGCGTTTGGCCTAAGGGCGTGCGGCGCCGCGATTCTACGCCCAACGAAACCGCCCGGGGGCGCCCGGAGGGGGACCGCGGTCAGCGCGTTTCCCTGCTGCGGATTGTGCGCCAGCTAGCCCCCTACCTATGGGAATACCGTGTACGGGTGGGCTTGGCGCTCAGCTCCCTCATACTCGCTAAAGTGGCCACTGTGGCGGTCCCGCTCGTCCTCAAAGATATCGTCAATAGCCTCAATACCCGCCAGGCCGTCATTGCCATACCGGTCGCCCTCCTCGCGGCCTATGGCGCGCTCCGTTTAGCGAACGCGCTTTTTGGCGAACTGCGCGATGTGGTGTTCGCACGCGTCGCTCAAAGGGCGGTCCGGCGGGCGGCGCTCACGGTCTTTCGCCACCTGCACGCCCTACCGCTCAAGTTCCACCTGGATCGCCAAACGGGTGGTGTGGCGCGCGATATCGAGCGGGGAAGCCGGGGGATCTCGCTCCTTCTCAACTTTCTCCTTTTCAATATCATCCCCACCTTGGTGGAAATCGCTTTGGTAGCGGGGATCCTGATCGCAAAATTCAGTCCCTGGTTTGCGATCATTACCTTTTTCACGTTGGCCCTCTACATCGGCTTTACGCTGTTCGTGACCGAATGGCGGACAGTCTTCCGCCGCTTTATGAACGACATGGACTCGCGAGCCAACAGCCAAGCGGTCGACAGCCTCCTAAACTATGAGACCGTCAAATTCTTTGCGAACGAAGACTACGAGGCGAACCGCTACGATCAGCACTTGCAGAAATGGGAAGAGGCGGCGGTCCGCAACCAAGTGTCCCTGGCATTTCTCAACGTCGGCCAAGCAACCATTATCGCGCTCGGCGCAACCGGCCTCATGATTCTCGCCGCCCGCGGAGTCGCAAACCACAGTATGAGCCTAGGCGACCTCGTGCTGGTGAACGCCTTTCTCATCCAGCTTTACACACCCTTGCACTTTCTCGGATTCGTTTACCGCGAGATCAAGCACTCCTTGGCCGACATGGAAAACATGTTCGATCTCCTGAAGGCCCCGCTTTCCATAGCGGACCAAACCAACGCGCCTGCGCTCGCAGTCTCTCAGGGCGAGGTGCGCTTTAGGCATCTGGGATTTTCTTACGGCGGACGACCGCTGCTTCAAGACATCGACTTCACCATAGCGCCGCAGTCGACGACTGCCGTCGTCGGGCCCAGTGGATCCGGAAAATCGACCCTTGTTCGTCTCCTGGTCCGGCTCTATGACCCGGAGTCCGGCGCCATTCTGATTGACGATCAGGACATCCGCACCGTGACCCAAGGCAGCCTGCGTCAGGCCATCGGCGTAGTGCCCCAGGATCCGGTTCTTTTCAACGACAGCCTTTATGTCAATATCGCTTATGGTCGCCCCGCAGCGACCCGGGAGGAGATCGAAGAGGCGGTTGAACTGGCGCATCTCGATCGCTTCATCGCGTCTTTACCCAAGGGCTATGACACCTTAGTGGGTGAACGTGGGCTCAAGCTCTCGGGGGGCGAGAAGCAGCGGGTCGCAATCGCTAGGACACTTTTAAAGCGGCCCAAGATTTTGCTTTTCGACGAAGCGACATCGGCTCTCGATGCCGCTTCGGAGCGTATCGTTCAAGAGGGCTTGGCGCTTCTCGCAAACCACCGCACAACGCTTGTCATTGCGCATAGGCTTTCCACAATCCAACACGCCGATCAGATCCTGGTCATGCGCGACGGGCAGATCGTCGAGCGTGGTCGGCACCGAGAACTCATCAGTCAAAATAGTCTCTATGCCGAGCTTTGGGCGCTGCAACAAGAGACGAAACCGCTGTCTTCCACACGCAGGCTTCGGGAGGAACCCGGTGATGCCACTCCCGAACTAGAATCCTTGGGCTAACGCCATCCCAGCCAGAAAAATGGCCAGCGAAAGGAGACCTATGGCGCGCCCCACGTAGCGTGAGCCGCGCGGGTCGGAGGCGACCTGAGAGCGCGGCCCCAATACGACGTCATGCCAGAGTGTAAGACCAAGGACCGCGAGGACCAATATTAATTTGGCGCCAAGCGTCAATCCGAAGGCACTATGCCAGAAGGCGGGACGGAAAACTGACGGCCCTAGGCCTTGAACAAGCAAGAGCAAGGGGCCGGTAACCACCAAAGTACCGAGGGCCGCCCATGCCGCCGGGCGAAACGCACGCCCCAAGAGAGCCGGAATGCCGGCATCGGGGGTCACACGAGCCGCAGGGACGACCGCAAATAGAAAAAACAGGAGGCCGCCCACCCACGTCGTAGCGGCCAGAAGATGGACGGCCAACAAAGCCAAAAAGATCGTTTCTCTTGTCAAGGCAGTTTTTGCAGAAAGTCGCGAAGGACCAGGGCGTTATTGTGCAGCACGTCACGAGCGGCGTAAACCAGAACGACGTCGCCCTGGCGCATTCGGGAAATGAGGTCCTCCATGAAGTCGCCGCGAGCATTGAGCTCGTCTTCGTAGCGGCGCCGAAACTCGTCAAAGCGAGCCGGGTTATGCCCAAACCAACGCCTGAGTTCAGTCGTCGGCGCAAGCTCCTTATACCAAGCCACCACGGCGGCGTCGGCTCGACTGAGACCCCGCGGCCAGATCCTATCGACCAACACCCGCGCGCCCTCGCCCGCGACCGCTGGTTCATACACGCGGCGAATCCTGATCATGGCAGCCTTAAGCCGCCTCGTTCACCATCTTGAGGGCGTCCCCGAGCGACTGAACGCCGACCGCAGTCAACTTTCCGTCCACGACGAGCGCGGGCACCGTGCGAATACGGAGACCCGCGACCAAGGTCCGTCCAGGGGGTTCGGCAATATCGAGGACGGCATAATCGATCGGGTGGCGCCGAGCCACCTCGCTCCAAACCGCTTCGGCTTGCGGACACACAGGACACCACTTCGATACCAGTAATCGCACTTCCATACTGACCTCCTCGCTTCCGAGTTTGTCTCACCATACCGCGCAACGCGCCCTCCGGTCCTTGACCGGCATCAAGGATATCGACCCCTATCGGCCGATAATGAAAAGTCACATGAACCTTCGTGAGGAGGGGCCTCGAATGACTACGCCGATCAGCCTTATCCAGGGGTTTACCCACGACCACCGACTTCTTGACGGCGCCTTCGCCAGAGCCCACCGCGCGATCGACGAGGCCAAGTGGGATACGGCACAGGAGGCCTTTCGCGGCTTTTGGGACGCCATAGAGAGCCATATGGCTACCGAGGAAGAAGGACTCTTCCCGGTCTACGAGGCGCGTTATGGCCACGGAAACCCCATCACCGAAATATTACGTAAGGGACATCGCGACCTGCGGGGATTTTTTGAAGAGATCAGCGAGACTATTGCCGGTCATGATTCCGACGAGGCCTCGGCCCTGATGGATACGGTAGGCCAGATCCTCACCCACCACGACGAAAAGGAGGAAAATGAGTTCTATCCCGCGGTCGCCCCCCTTATCGCCGATCCGCAAGGGCTTATATCGCGACTCGCCGGCGTCGAGCCATAGCCGCTCCCAAGCGCTTAATCTCCTCCGGTAAGAGCAGATGGCGGGCAATGGGCAAAACCTGGAGGTTCTCAGCCGCCACGTGAGCTCGCATGAGCCTCACGTAGGGCTCAACTCTGAGGTCCCGGAGGTCTGGGTCCCGCGTCGCCAAGGCCTCGTGAAGGGGCGCGTAGGCGGCCTCTAGGACCCGGTGCTCGGCCATGAGTCTCGCAAGCACCGCCATCAACGCCTCATCGGCATGAGGCGTAAGCAGCGGTACGAGATCCTGTTCCTCGTCCTCATGGTGCCAACGCCCAGCCTCTGCGAAATAACGCACCACCCGCTCGGACGCCGTGCGCGCCTCGGCATCGAAGCCCCGCGCCCGGACATGATCCTGCAGACGGATGAGTGTCGCACAATGCCCTACAATGCGGTCATGACAAGCCGCGAGTAAGCCTAAGGGGTCATCAAAGCCGGGCCCGGCCCCCGCACTCGTTCGTTCGCTTATGCGCACGCTGCCTCCTGTACCGCGTGACCTCGCCCCTCATCTCTATCCCAATCTACCTCCAAACAAGCCTACCTGCCGCTTGCCCTCACGGCTCGGCACAGCGCATGCATTGCACGTCATAACGATCCAACCACGCCCGCAGCGCCGCTATGGCCGGCGCCCCGGTAGCTAGGCTATCGAAGGCCGTAGCCAGTTCGATCGGCCTCACCTTGGCAAGCCAGGCGTCGGTATAAGGCCCAATATTGACGAGGTGGGGCATCGTTAGTACTTCCTCGTTGACGGCCTCGACGATTCCGTCGAAGGGACAAGGCACGCCGCCCGCCCACTTCCCGCTTTCCAAAGTGGCGACGTGCCGACCCTTGTTCAAGTGAGTACCGACCTTTTTGATGCGGATCTTTTGCACCCGACCTGCCATGGTCTGGGCCGCATCGGTTATACCAAGAACGACCAGGCCATTCTCGTCCGGCCGAGCCCATACATAATCAAGGTCATAAAAGAGATCATCCGGTAACTCGCACCCGCGGTATTCGGTCATAAAGGCTCCTCAAGAATGAGTCTAACCACTCCGAAAAGGGCTGCCTTGACGCCCGTCAAGCCCCCACGGTCGCTCGCCACTTTTCAAGACCGGGACGATCCGCGATATGGATATCGTTGCCAGCGACGGTAATCAAACCCAGATCCCGCAGGGTCGCTAGGACCCGGGAAAAGGTCTCAGCTTTCACGCCCAGGCGTGAGGCGATGACGTTTTTATGGACAACCATGTGAACGTCCGCCGATGGGGTGTCGGGCGGGGACTGTTCTAGAAGATAGCCGGCCACCCGCTGCCCAGCAGTCTCCAAGGTGAGGGCCTGCACATCGTTAATCAGTTGGTGCAGACGCATACTAATGCCCGCCAACATGCGCAGAGCCATACCTCCATTGGCCTTGAGCGTGCGGATAAAATCGTTGGTCGGAATCTCGACAAGCTGGGTCTCGGAAAGTGCGGCGGCATAGACCGGATAACGCCCCCCCAAGAAAACAACAGCCTCGGCGAAGGTCGATCCGGCCATAAGGATCTCGATCACCTTCTCATCGCCGCGCGCCGATAGGCGATAGAGGCGCACGGCGCCCGTCACGATAAAATAGAGGGCCTCGGCCTTATCTCCTTCGGCGAAGATGACTTCATGCGCCTTGATATGGCGAGTCCGTGCGTGACTGAGCAAACCGTCCAGCTCTTCTGCGAACAAACCGGAGAAGAGCGCCGCCTTATGAATGATCTCCCTATCCTCATGCATCGCAAGTCCTCCCGCCCCTGTACAATGAAAAGGCATTCTCAACCTTATACATCAAGGACGGCGCTGTGCAACTTCTTCTGCCCACAGACAACAGCGACATCCTTCCGATCGCCTACTTCCACGCGCTTGCGCGCCTGGGCGAGGAGGGTCTTATCTTGATAGAGCCCGCGCAGGCCTTCGTGAGCCTCGGCTTTTTCGATGACGCGCCGACCACTGTGAATCGCGACTATTGCGCAAAGCAGGGCATCCCCGTCATGCGTCGCGAAACCGGGGGCGGCATGGTCCTTCTTGGACCGGGCCAAGTGTTTTACACGCTCGTCATAAAGCGACCACACGCCCCCGTTCCGAGCCCCGTGGACCAGGCCTACGAGCATCTCTCGAAAGCGCCCATCAGCGTCTACCGGGATCTCGGCGTCACGGCAATACTGCGCCCCATAAACGATATCGTGACCGAAGGCGGGCGCAAAATCACGGGTCAAGGGGCCGGGGACATCAACGGCTACTTTTGCTTCGTGGGCAGTATACTTATAGACTTCGACGTCGAACTCATGCATAAGATCGTGCAACTGCCGAGCGAGGACTTACGCGCGCCACTCAAAGCCGCTCTTGCCGATCACCTGACATCGATCATGCAAGAAACCGGGAAACGCCCCGCCGCTTTGGCCGTCAAGCGCCGCCTCGCGCAGGCCTTCGCCCCTCTTGTCGGTGGCTTAACCGAGACTCGCACCCCGCAACGACTCCTGATCAAGGCCCGAGAAGTCGCGGCCGAACTTAGCGCGCCCGAGACCATCCTTTCCGACGAGACCGAGCCTGCGGCCCTCTTTAAGGTTCGCGAGGGCCTCTATCTTTGTCAGCGTGCAGTCAAGGGCGAAAAGGGAACCGTCCTGGCCTCAATCACCGTTTGCGAGGGACATATCAGCGCTATAAGTCTTTCGGGTCCGGGGATACCTGCGGGCCTACCAACCCTAGACCGTCTGGTTGGACTCGCATTTCAAGCCCACACCGTGCGCGCCCATCTCCCCGATATCACAGCGGTAGGCCTCGATAAAGATCGATTCATCGGCGCCCTGTTTGGGCGGCGTTCCTAGCCCACGAAACGCCGGGCGTTACGGAATATTTCAAACCACGGCCCATACTCCCCCCACGAGCGCGGATGCCAGGAGTTTGCAACCGTGCGCACGACTCGCTCCGGGTGGGGCATAAGTGCTGTAAACCGTCCATCGGGCGTTGTAAGGCCCGTGATCCCGCCTGCCGATCCATTGGGATTGCGTGGATAGACTTCCGTTGGCCGCCCGTAATGGTCCACGTACCGTAAGGCAATAAGCCCCGTTTGCGCCAAGGAGGCCTGAGCCGTGGGATCAAGAATGATGCGGCCTTCGCCGTGAGCCACCGGAACCGGCAAACGCGAGCCCGCCATGCCCGCGAACAGGATCGAGGTGCTCGGCGCCACCTCAACCAACACTGTGCGCGATTCGAACTGTTCGGAACGATTGCGCCCAAAAAGTGGCCATGATTCCGCGCCGGGAATCAAAGAGCGTAGATGCGACATCATCTGGCAGCCATTGCACACGCCGAGCGCGAAGGTCTCGGGGCGCGCAAAAAACTCCGCAAACTGGGCGCTCAAGGCTTCGTTAAAGAGAATCGACTTGGCCCACCCCCCTCCTGCGCCCAACACGTCCCCAAACGAAAAGCCACCGCAGGCCGCAAATCCGGTAAAGCGGGACAGGGCCTCGCGACCGGCGAGCAAATCGCTCATGGTGACATCGATCGCCTCGAATCCGGCATCCATAAAGGCTGCGGCCATCTCGCGATGCCCGTTGACGCCCTGTTCCCGCAAAATCGCGACGCGGGGCTTACTCAGCATAAGGTGCGGCGCAATGGGTTGATCCATAGGGAAAGTCAGATGCACGCTCAAACCCGGATCGTTCTTGTCAGAAAGCAAGTCATAAGACTCGGCTGCGCTCCGCGGCTCATCGCGCAGCACCTGCATCTGGAACGACGTTTCCGCCCAGAGCCGCTCGTAAGCCAGGAGGTCTCCCTCAAGGAAAAGCCGGCCGCAGTAGCGTATGACGATATCCCGCCCCGGCCGGACCGTTCCTATCAATTTGGTGTAGCGTAACAGCCCCTTTTTCTTCAAAGCCCCGAAGATACCTTCGCGCTGGGCGCGCGGGACCTGCAATACCGCCCCCAACTCCTCGCTAAAAAGGGCCGCCATGGGATCAAGACCCAAGCTTGTCAGGTCAATATCAAGGCCGCATTTGCTGGCAAACGCCATTTCGCACAGAGTCACAAACAAGCCACCGTCCGATCGATCGTGATAGCTTAAAAGCAAACCCAATTCGTTCAATGCCTGCACTACGCCAAAAAATAACTTAAGGACACGAGGATCATCGAGGTCCGGAGGACGTCCGCCTTCAAGACCATAAACCTGGGCCAGAGCGGAGCCACCCAGACGATCTTTGCCATGACCGAAATCGACCAAAAGAAGATCGGTATCGCCCTCCAGAACGCACTGGGGAGTAAGGGTCTTGCGTACATCCACGACCGGGGCAAAGGCTGTCACGACCAGCGATACCGGGGCTTGGACCTCACGCTTTTCCGTGCCGACCGTCCACCCGGCGCGCATAGACAGCGAATCCTTTCCGACCGGGATAGCGATGCCCAGAGCCGGACATAACTGTAAGCCGACCGCTTCGACGGCCCGAAAAAGAGCGGCGTCTTCCCCTACAGTCCCGGCACTGGCCATCCAATTTGCCGACAGCTTGACATCGGGCAAGCGGCGCACACGGGCGGCGACAAGATTGGTCAAGGCCTCGCCGATGGCCATCCGCGCCGAGGCCGATGCATCAATGACGGCGATTGGCGAGCGCTCGCCAATCGCCAAAGCCTCGCCGGTCGTGTCTTTGTAACCTGTGGCCGTCACTCCCACATCGGCGACTGGTACCTGCCATGGCCCCACGCTCTGGTCCCGACAGACGAGACCTGAAATACTGCGATCCCCGATCGTGATCAAAAATTCCTTGCTGGCGACGCCCGGCAAGGTCAAAACCCGCCGTACCACATCATGAATATCGAGGGACCTAGTGGGCAGCGCGCGTGACGCGCGACGGACAGTACGGGCCTCACGCTTCATGCGTGGGGGATCACCTAGGAATACGGCCAAAGGCAGATCGATAGGCAAACCGTCGCCCTCGGCTGCGAAATGCGCATCCCGCACTCGCAGGTGCGGCTCGGCAACGACGTGGCCCACGACCGCAACCGGGCAGCGCTCACGCTCGCATAAACCGAGGAAAAGCGGGAGCGCTTCTTCACGCACACCCAGAACATAGCGCTCCTGGGCCTCGTTGCACCAAATCTGCATAGGCGACATCTGAGTCTGCCCGTTGGGGATCGCACGCAAATCAATATCGCCGCCGCGGGCCGCCCCGTGCACCAACTCCGGTAACGCGTTTGAAAGACCGCCTGCGCCGACATCATGGATCGAAAGGATCGGTGTCTCCGAGCCAAGCGCGATGCACGCCTCAATAACCTCTTGCGCCCGCCGCTGCATCTCGGCATTGCCGCGTTGCACCGAAGCAAAGTCCAGCTCCTGCTCGCCGCTTCCGCTACCGACACTGGACGCAGCGCCCCCACCAAGACCTATTAAGAGCGCGGGCCCCCCCAACACCACAAGCGGCGTCCCAGGCGGTAGGGTCTCCTTCTCGACATGTGCTGGGCGGACATTGCCCATACCCCCGGCAAGCATGATGGGCTTACGGTAACCATAGACTACGTCGCCCACCTCCAACTCGAAAGATCGGAAATACCCAGCCACGACGGGGCGACCAAACTCATTATTAAACGCCGCGGCCCCGACCGGGGCCTCCAGCATGATATCTAGCGCCCCCGCTAGGCGCGGCGGGGCGCCACGATCGACCTCCCAGGGCCGAAGGGCATTAGGGAGACGCAGATCGGCCACCGAAAAACCGGCCAGCCCGGCCTTCGGCCGGCCCCCGCGCCCAGTGGCGCCTTCGTCGCGAATCTCGCCGCCGGCCCCGGTCGCGGCCCCTGGGTACGGCGAGATGGCGGTCGGGTGATTATGGGTCTCCACCTTAGCCAAGATATGAACCGGCTCTTCTACGACTACGTAGCGGCGGCTTGCGGGATCAACGAATAGACGCGTGCCGGAAGCCGTCCCCTCTATGACGGCGGCATTGTCTACATAGGCACTAAGCAGGCCATCGGGACTCGCCTTTGCGGTTTCGCGAATCATCGCGAAAAGCGAGTGCTCACAAGGCCTTCCATCAAGAACAAACTGAGCATTGAATATCTTATGACGACAATGCTCGGAGTTCGCTTGCGCAAACATCATGAGTTCGGCATCGGTGGGATTGCGACCTAGACTCGTAAAGGTCGCAAGAAGATAGCGCCGCTCCCCCTCGGAAAGGGCTAGGCCCAGTTCTTTATCAGCCTGTTCCAAGGCCTGGAGCCCCGCGCCCAAAAGATCTATGACTGAACCGCGCGTGGGCCGTCCAGGCGTCCAGAGGGCGCTGCCATCCCGCGGGTTTGCCAACACACTTTCGGTCATCCGATCATAAAGAAGGGGTTTCAGGCGATCACGCTCGTCGGCACTTAAAGTCCGAGCCGCTTGCACGTACCACAACACCCCCCGTTCGAGGCGGACAAGTTTCGCAAGCCCGCAGCGTTGCGCGATATCGGTGGCCTTAGTCGACCATTCGGAAATTGTGCCCAACCGCGGTACCACCAAGACCTCGACGTAGGGGGCGCCGGGCAAGACCGCTGGGGCACCGTAGTCAAGGAGGGCTGCCAATACCTGCTCTTCTTGACCCGACAAAGGCGCGTGTAACCGTGCAAAATGCCGGTACTGGGCACAAACCGCCACAATCGGCGCAACGGCCGCTAGCTGGCGAAGCATGCGTTCAGCCCGAAAAGCGGCTAGCGCACTGGGCCCGGCGATATCGAGAGTCACATCCACGGTATAGGCATCCGGCTCAAAGGCCCCCGCGATCCGGCTTCAGGCGATAGCCGCGTTAGGGATGGCGGCACTCACAAGACGGCCCGATGGGGACTACGGTCAGGTCAGGACGCGGGAACCGCCAACAGCGGTGCCACATTTCCCTTATTATCTCCACCGTTTGCGTTCGACTGGGTACTACTCAGCGGGGGGCCGCTGAGTCCCGCAGGAACCGGTGGTTCGGAAGCGGATGGTGAAGTGGCCCGAGCCGGCGCAAGTGGGCCCGCCGGCGGCTTCGCCTCGCGCCGGGTGCCGGGCGCCGGGCTCGTCACGGTGTGCGGCAAAGGAAGCCCGGCCGCGGGATAGCGACTGTGGTTGGGCGGCGCTGACAAGCCCGCGGGGATCTGGAGAGGCGGCAGGGGGGGCGGCACCACGTAAGAGGGGGCCTGACACCTCTCATTCGGGGAAGCACAGCCCCCTAAAGCCAGACTTGCCGCCAATACTGCGGCTCCTAAATACCAATATTTCATGTCTCTACCCCCGCCTGGCGCAATGCTGCTTGTATTGCCGCTACCTTGGTTGATGACAGCGGCGTTAAGGGCAACCGCAGATGGGGCCCAATCAGCCCCATGGCATGCAGCGCCCATTTCACCGGGATCGGATTCGACTCCACGAACAGGGCCCGGTGAAGACCACTCAGTGTCTCATCGAGTCGGCGCGCGAGCTCGGCATCGCCTGCAAAAATGGCCTCCCACACCGCACTCATGACCTTCGGGGCCACATTGGCGGTGACCGAGATCACGCCGACGGCCCCCATGAGGCCGAGCGCAACGCCGGTCGCATCGTCGCCCCCGTACAAGAGAAACTCGGCGGGACAAAGACGACGAATCGCGTGCGCCCGATCGACATCGCCCGTCGCCTCCTTGATCCCAATAACGCGCGGTACAAGGGCGAGCCTTGCAACGGTTTCCGGCAGCAGGTCACACGCCGTGCGGCTCGGCACATTGTAAAGAATAATCGGTACATCAGCGGCCTCGGCAATGGCCGTAAAGTGCTGAAAAAGTCCTTCCTGAGTGGGTTTGTTGTAATAGGGGGTAACGACAAGACATGCATCGGCCCCCGCCGTCGTCGCCGCTTGCGTGAGCGCAATGGCCTCCGCAGTGGCATTGGCCCCCGTGCCGGCGATGACCGGCACGCGTCCTGCTACGTATCGGACGGCGTGCGCGACGACCGCGATATGCTCATCGACATCCAAAGTCGAGGCCTCGCCCGTCGTACCCGTTGCGACGACCCCATGAGTCCCGTTGCGGATATGAAATTCAAGAAGCCTATCGAGGGCAGAAAAATCGATAGCGCCGTCCTCACGCATGGGGGTGACGATGGCGACCAGACTACCGCGAAACATAACCGGCCCCGTGATAAAACCGC
>JAJYPQ010000356.1 GCA_021795255.1 Pseudomonadota bacterium | reverse complement strand
TGCGCCCCGATTTCGCGTTTTCGGCAAGCCAACGCAATGCTGTCGTGCGTGTCCTCGCAACCGACGATCAATTCATCGTGGTTCGAGGCGCCGCAGGGGCTGGTAAGTCTACCTCGCTAGCGGCCGTCGCGGATGAGGCCCGCGCGCGCGGATATCGTGTCGTCGGTACTGGACCTTCGCAGACGGCCGTCGATGGTACGAAAGACGTGAACCCTGACGATGCACGGGTGTTGGCCTCATTCAATGTGCGCGAAGAGAAAGACCCTGCCCCGCGCGTCATTCTTCTTGATGAGTGCGGGATGGTGTCTAGCCGCGATATGCAAGCGTTTCTCGAAAAGGTCAGACCGCAAGACAAGGTTGTGTTCGTCGGCGACGACCTTCAGCTCGCCGCCGTCGAGGCCGGATCGCCCATGGCGCAGATGATGCGCGAAAAGGTGGTCGAGGTCGCAGAGATCGACGAAATCGTGCGTCAGAAAGACGCCGGGCTCTTAGCAGTCGCCCAGGCCTTTGCGGATGGCAGGAACGAGGAAGCCACGCGCCTCGCCGCTCCCTACATGACCACCGTTACAGTCACGGATCAAGATTACGAGGCGGCGCAGGCCTCCAAGGCAGACGCCAAGGTGCTGGACGGGCCGACACCCAAGCCCACACGCGCCATGCTGGACCTGGTAAAGACCTTACGCAAAGAGGATAAGGAGCTACCGGCGCCTGCGGGTAAGGACTTCCAATCCGTTCGAGCATGGCTTGACAAACACGCGAAGACGCGGCTCGGGTTCGAGGCCAAGACGCTCGCTCCACAAGCCGTTCGCGTGCAGGCCATCGCGCGCGAGACCGCCGACGCGTATCTGAAGCTGTCGCCTTCGGAGCGCGACAAGACGTTGGTGCTGGCGGCCACGAACGAGATGAGGCGCGCTATCAACGAGAAGGTCAAGGCTGGTCTTCTCGACCAGATTCCGGAAGGCTCCGATGTTCCATCCGTTACAGTCACGGCACTCGATAAATCGCAATGCACGAAGGCGCAACGGCGCGAGGCTATCAACTACAAAGAAGGGATGGCCCTGCGCGTGCCAGAGGGGCGTGGGCGCGCCAAGCGGGTCGTCGATTGGACCATCACGGCATCCGATCCGACGCGCAACATAATCACTGCGCGGAACCGGGACGGCGAGGAACGGACGTTCCGTCCGCGCGACCTGAACCCTAAGGAGGTCGGTCTTTATACTCCTCGCAAACTCGACCTTGCGGTCGGCGACCGCGTGGTGTTCACAGAGAACAGACGCGACGACGGGTATCGAAACAACGAGACCGGGACAGTTGTCTCTGTGGAGGCCGAGAAGGTGGTGATCCGAAAGGATAACGGCAAGGAGGTCGAGATCGGCACGGATCAGATGCACGCCGTAGACCACGGCTGGGCCGTGACAGTCCATAGATCGCAGGGCCGCACTATCGACCGCGCGTTCGTCGCCGGTATGGCTTCCAAAATAGCCACGGCCGCCCTGGCGTATGTGGCATGCACGCGCGAACGACTCTACCTGCGGATCTTTACCGACAACATCAAGGCCTTGCAAAAATCCTGGGCGCGCGTCGCTGAAAGAGAGACCGCGAAAGATGCGACACAGAAAGCCGCCCATGCCAAAGAGGTCGCCCCCTTAGAGGCTGCGCGGGAGGCTGCGAGGGCCGAGGTCGCCGCCGAGCAGGAGAAGGCGCGGCAGGAACGGGAGGCGCTGGAGGCCGAGCCGGAGGCCCAGCCCGAACCCCCAGCCCGCGAACGGGAGCGGGAACGGGAGATGGGCGACGATTATTGTCGCTGAATTTCCAGCCAGGGACACTTAGTGACACCACAACAAATAAAGGAGTTTAGCCATGTCAGACATAACCGAAGCAAGATCGGACGATCTGGAGGAGCGCAAGGCGCGCCTCCGATTTCACCTACGGCAATTTTATTCGCCGGAAGGTATCAAGCAGGCTGGGCTTGCCGAAACCATTGATGTCGCCCGCACGATCACGGGTTCGCTCTTCTCTCTACTCGCAAATCTCTCGTATGAGGCGCGGGCCCCGCTCCCGCCAGATGATGCGCACGAAATCTGGTACCGCTTACAAAAGATGCAGGCCCTTATCGATATCACGGTTGGCGCGTACTTCCAGGCGATCGGCAAATTCGACGGGCGGTCGCGGATGCCGTCGATGCTGACCCCGGAGCAAGTCGCTGAGATGAAGGCGCGACGCGAGAAGCGTATGGCCTTGCATGAGAAGTGGCGGGAGGAGGAAGAGGCGGCCCGATGTGCCGCGCTTCCTGCCGTGCAGATTCCGGACGAATTTCCAGCGGAGTCTACTTAATAGGACCTATCGTAAAACAAATGGAGGTGACGTATGTGTGATCCAGACGAGTTCCGTAATCCTGAGGGCCGCCCCGACTTTGTCGGCCCGCACATCTCCCTAGCCTTACGCATCCGCAGGTTGGTGATGGAGCAAAATCTGCGGGATGAAACCGCGCGGCGTGTGGCGATCGATCTGTGGGTCGAGGCATGGCGCGCGGCATGCGAAGCCGCGGGTGGCAACCCAAAACCCCGCACGATTGCAGTTGTCCGGCGGGCACGCACGGATCTGTATATAGATCATATGCGAGAGATGTATGGATTGGCGGCGGGACAGCCACTGCGCCGGGAGGATGAAAAATGGCTCATCTGAATGTTTCTTCGAAGTCTCTTGTGAAGGCGCGGCAGGAACGGGAGGCGCTTGAACGGCAGGCCGCCGGATTGTTTCGGGCGCTCCTGAAGGCCGAGCGGGGCCGGTCAGGCCCTGGCGCCGCCCTTATGCCTGCGCGCGAACGTCTTGCGCGGGAGGAACGCGTCAAACTGATCGACGCGGAGATCCGGAAACTGCGTCGTGCGCTTCGCCGGATCGGCGCGGGCCAATAATGGACGCGCAGGCGCACATCGATCCGGTAGACCACGACGCCGTCAAATCGGCGGCGTCGAGGTTCTACAGGCATATCCGTAGGTGCGGGCAATGCCGCTTGCTAGACGAACGCTTGTGTCGGACAGGGCGCGCATTGCGGGATGAGAAGTATCAGGCGGTCATGCAGAAGTGGAGGCGATGAGATGAGCGACGATCAAACGGCGAGTAATAGTGACATCAACTGGTCGAGCAGCGAGCGTCCTGTCGTTTCAGGACTGTGCGCCAGCTTGGGCGCTGTGGTCGGGTATGTTGGCGGAATGGAAGGGCTTCTGTGGTGGTTCGGAAAACCTCTAACGCCGTTCCGGCAGATCCCCGGGTGGATCTATCATCTCTTGCGCGCCTACGGACCTGTGCCGTCTGCCGTCCCTGGCGGCTGGATACCCGCCGCCCTGGCGGTCGGGCTCGGGGTCGTCGCTGGGGTGGGTGGGTGGCGGCTGTCCACGCGATCAAACGTCCGACATATCCGCGGGTACATTCTCCATCGTAAGCCGCGCCCCGTCGCCCGCGCGCTTCGCTCTGGTAAGGGTGAGGCGCCAGGGGTGCACATTCATCCGAAGGTCCCGATTAGCCAAAGGCAGGAGACTCACCATTTTATGGTCGTGGGCGGAACTGGGTCGGGAAAAACGACGATTCTCTGGCCCTGGATTCAGCAAGCGATCACACGCGGGGATCGTGTGCTGATCTTCGACAGCAAGGGCGATTTTACACAAAAGGTCTCCGAGCCTTTCACGCTCTTGTCTCCGACAGATGCACGATCTTCGCGCTGGATTTTGGGGCGCGACATTCGCACGAAGCTCGAAGCCCAAGGCCTCGCCATAACGCTCATTCAAGAGCCGCCCGGCGGTTCTAAGGCGGACCCGATGTGGATACAGGGCTCCAGGGCATTGGTCGCCGGGATGATCGTCGATTTACAGACGAGGTTCGGGGAAAAGTGGGGCTTGGATCATCTGGCTTATGAGTGTGCGGCAGCGTTGGCCGATTTTGAGAGACTGAAAGCGTTGACGACCCGTGAAGCGCCCCTATGCATAATGCTATTAGGCGGTGAGGATGCGAAAGAGCCGAACCGCACGACGATGGGCTTCCTTTCCCAAATCGTGAGCGCTTTTACGAATATCATCCACCTCGGTGTCAGCGCCAACGACATGAAGACCAATCCCGGCTGGAGTGTGCGCGGGTGGCTTGCAGGCAAGACCCCGGGCACGGTCGTTATCGGGTTCCGTGGTGAACAGAACGAGCAGATGAGTCAGGCCTTCGCGGCCAGCATTATTGAGCGCGTTGTGCGGCAGATCGGTGGCTATCCAGATGCTGCGCCGGAGGCGCGGAGGATTTGGCTATGTATCGACGAGACGCCTGTGGCTGGGTTCATTCCCAGCATCACGACGGCGCTGACCACACTGCGGTCAAAGGGCACGCGGATAGTCACGGGGTTTCAAACCCTGGCGGCCGTGCGGGAGCGATACAGTAAAGATACGGCGCAGATTTGGGAAGGTCAGAGTGACATTAAGATCATCGGAAAACTGACTGCCGGGGCCGATCAGGAGTGGGCGTCGAGACTGTTGGGGGACCGAGAGGTTGAGAGATACAGTCATCAAGTCACACAAGGGCCGGGTCTGTCGGAAGGTCCGTCACGCTCGGGGTCATGGCAGCGCGTGCGCGAGCCGGTCTTGATGCCGTCCAGTTTTGGGCAAGAGTTGGGTATGCAGAAAGACCGGCGGCGTCGGCTGAAAGGCCCCCGCGCGCTGTTGTTGGCGGCTGGCGAGGCGGCCCTACTGGATTGGCCTTTGGTGCCCCGCACGGGTCTGCGTAAGGCCATCATAGACGCCCGGTGGATCGAGCCGGGCTACCAGGCTCCGCCGTGGGGTCGGGACCCGCCAGCTCTGGCTCCGG
>JAJYPQ010000355.1 GCA_021795255.1 Pseudomonadota bacterium | reverse complement strand
ACAGCCCCGAATCCGTTCCGGCCAGCGCTCATATCCCGACGATGTATACTGCGTATAAGGAACGCCATTATGGGAGAGATGTTCCGGCCAGCGCTCATATCCCGACGATGTATACTGATAGGAACATTTACAAGTGTGACGGTGAAGTTCCGGCCAGCGCTCATATCCCGACGATGTATACTAGAGGTCGCGCAACCCCTTGAATTCGCAAGGGGTTGCGCCTTTAGTGGTAAAGAAATCGCAGCGCAAAGCATCAGAACATCTCGTACTGATCCGGCGATTTTTTTGTTGACTGTTTAGTCTTGCCAACATAAGAAACAATGCGCTCATACTGCTTATCTGTGAACGTCAGAATATTTACCCGACCCCCCTCCGGCAAGGCCTCCTCGACCCGCCTGCAGAGGGTTTCGATCTGCCCTTGGCCCACGCAAAAACGCATGTAGACGGAAAACTGCGCCATTTCGAAACCCAGGTCTAGTAGCGTATTCCGAAATACGGTTGCCGCTTTGCGCTCCGCCTTTTGGACTACGGGCAGATCAAACATTACCACAATCCACATTAGCCGGTATCCGGTAAGCACAGACCTAGTCGCGGTTCAGGCTGGCCGCTAAAGTTAACGGTAACCCTGGCAACGGCAAATCCAGTTTTTCCCGTTCACCAAGATAGATATGCGCCACTGACACGGCTAGCCGCTGCATACATACAGACGTCGGCGTCACACCAACACCCGTCTCCATATCATCGAAGAGCGACTGGACCATTCGCCTCTTTGTCTTCGGCCCCAGCGCTTGTTCACCACTCCTCCAAAACTGCCATGCCAAGAGGTCCACCATAGGCCGAAACGGTTCTATGAGATCATCGACCAACCGCATAGCGTTACCCTCATTAGAATGGTGAATCCCGAGCGTTGGGTGTAGACCAGCGGCAATCACGGCGCGTGCCATCGCCGCTCGGTACACGGTATACCCGTAATTTAAAAGGCTATTTATCCCGTAGCCGCCCTGGTCGCGACGGAACTGCTCGCCGAAAAGTAGGCCCCAGTATCGGCGTGCGCCCTGCGCCTCTATGTTGTCCGGGTCCCCCGATCGCACTTTTCCGACGAGCGCCATAAGAGGCGCTGTTTTGGCCCCAGACGCGTCAAGGACAGATGCTTGCTGCAACAGCTTTGCGCGCACAATTTCCGCCCACATCCGTTTCTGCAAGGGCTTTCCGGCGGCGATTTGCGCGTCAAAGCGCTTGCCTTGCTGAAAGTTCCCGTCAATCGGCACGATCATGCCAATCGCATTATGGTTCGCGCCGCAAAGGACGAAAGGCGCGCCCCTCTCGACAAGGGCCACGAGTAGGTTATTTGAGTACGTGAGGCCATGCGCGTTGGCAATCAAAGCCCCCACATCGTCTAAAGGCACGCGACCCAGTTCCACGCGCTCGCCACCGCCGTCCAGGACGACCATGAACCCGCGCGATACCAGAAGATGCCGCCGATCCTCCGCTACCTCAACAATCCGGCCGATCACGCTCTTTAAGCCTCGAATCCGGGGTCACGTACGCGCCCGATCTCACTGACCACGACGCGACGGGCTTTAGATTTCTGCATGGAGCCAGCGTATTTTGAAACATATCCGAACGGGTCTTCCTTATTCTTGGCACGCGCATCCACGTTCGCTTCGTTATGCGCCGCAAAAAATACTTGGCCGTTACTGCCGCTAATCTTCACAACCCGCATGGTTCTCGTGACACCACCCACGTCCATGCGGACCAAATCCCCAATCATGAGACGCATCACAAGGGGTATTCCCGACAGGCTCACCATCGGATCACGGAGCCGTGCCACTGCCTTCTTCTCGCCCATCTCCCTGACAACCTGATACGCCTGAAAGGTAGAGACAACCTCGCCAACCCAACGCCCCTTCTCGCCCCGACATATTTCTATACAATAATTGCTTCCGCCGACGTACCCCTTATATGGCAGCGGCGCCCCATGCTCATCAAGTCCGTGACGCCCCCTGTCTCTGGTGCTACTGATGGGAACCAACTTCTTTTTTTGAACCTCCCACTGTCGCGGACTCCCGTCTGCCGGGCGTACACGGTGGCGCGCCAGCCCCTCCACGGTAAAGCCCCAAGCAGTTCCCTCGTGCATGGGGCCCTGGAAGCCATGGTCTGGTTTATGGCTAACGAGAATACTGGCGACCCCTCGCTCCACTTGCTCTCGGTACGTCGACCATGGGAATGGCATATGCTCCACCAAGCGATCAAGATGCTTCTCGCGAGCGCTAGCGCTCGCTTTCGCAAACCGCTGCAGCAATCCTTGATCGGTTACGGCAACCACTGCTGCATCGATCGCGTGATGGCGGTGGTCGTTCCGGTTCTTCAGTTCCGATCCAGATAACAGGGTGTTTAGCCCAAACTTGCCACGCAAGAGCGCCGTCATTCGCCCGGGGATACATCGAACCCTATTAGGGACACAGACCAAGGAAACGTACTCTTTGGCGACACGCGAAAGATAAGCCGTGTCATTAAGTGCGCGCGCGAGAAAGTCCTTCTCGTCTCTCAACCACCTCTCGTAGCCGTCAGGCGCAAAGCGTACGGCCTTCTCCTTGGGCATACGCTTCGCGCGCTCCAGAATGGCGTCATAGTCGAAACCTGAGGTCGGTATCCGGCCGAACGCCTCGTATGGCGTTCTGTTACCCTTCGCGCGATTACCTCGGCGAACGGCCACCGTTTTGTTGTTCATGCTGTCGTCTAGAGTCCTGGAAAACGGCAATATATGGTCGATCTCGACCTCCTCTGACAACAGCCGTGCTATGCTAATTCGTTCACCGGTATAGGGGCAGCAGCGGTTCGCAACATCCTTGGGATTCAGTTCGCACCAGAGCTGCATCTTTTGCGAAAGTTCACGGCGTTTGGCCTTATCGAGGTTGCTGGGCGTTATACCCAAAACCCCACAAGCCTCGCCTATCTGTTGTTGATTAAGATCCTGCCGACGCTTCTGGTCCCACTGTACCTCAAGCTTTCTTTGGCGACTCAATTTGAGGTCGCGTGCTACCTCCACAATCACCTCGGTCGGGTGACCGTAGCGACGAATAAGCGCATTGATCACCTTGCGGAGCTCGTTGAGGCCGATGTGGACCGTTGGATTTGCGATCCGCCCGTACCTTTTCTCCGGAGGGTCGCAGACCACGCCCGTGCCGAACCCGACATGACGCTGCAACACCTCACCGTAATACGGCAGTGACTCCATAACCTCGCCGGTCTGTTCCCCATGGGAAAGAATACTATGACTCGTGAAGCCAGCCCTTTGGACGGCGTCGGAGTACACAACGATCTCTTTCATCAACTCCGGGAGAACGCGAGAGATAGCCGCACGGCTTAGGTTGGAGAAACCCTCTGGAATCTGGGCGGCCGCAACGCGCTCGGCGGCAGCCTCGTTTATGCCAGTCTCGGAAACGAGCCACTTGACCAACGCAGACTCGCTTCCTTCGTTTAGAAGCTTCTCAACAATCTGATCCTGACGGTCCGGGGGAAACTCGAACCAGCACGCACCGAAATGGCCCTCCTTGGACAAGACTTGAGCCGTCGCGTTACCCTTGAGTCGATCGCGCTTAATATCTTCAAGATTGAACTTCGCGGCGCCTGGGAGCTTAAGGGTCTTCAGGATCTTGGCGAAGCCGGCGTCACCATGCTCCAACAGCGTGGCAATGGAATCGCGCTGTGCCAAAGTAAGTGGTTGCTCGCGCAGGTCCGCGCCAAGCACCCGTAGGTTATTGAGCTCCTGATAGATGCGAAACCGTTGGGCGCTCGGCAGGGCACGCGGCGCGCGCTCCTCGCTGGGAAGTAGTGTACAACGACCGGGCTTGGCGGGCCTCAAGGGACGCTGGAATAGCAGTATATCCTTAAATTCCGCGCGGGCGGCGTCATTGAATAACGAGGGGTTAAATGCCGCTTGCTTTGCCCACAACGCGTCGTACTCATGCTCGATCATGGAACGGCTGGCATAGAAGTCGTAGGCGCGATCTTTCTGTTTCTCACCGCGTAGCCGGGCCCGCACGCTCTCACGGACGGCATGGCGATTGGCGAGCCATTCACCCAGAGTCTGGCAATGCTCCTCGGCCAACGTTTTCTCCAGCATCTTCATGGCCTTCTTCAGGGCACCGCTTTCGCTGTCGCTCCTGTCGGTCTTTCGGTTGCTGAGGAAACCGCGGCGCTGGTTTATGTGGAAGAGCGCTCGGGCGAATTCGGATGGCGTTATCGGCTCGTATAGGCCTTTCTTTCGTAGAGCATAAGGATCGAGTTTGGCCAAGGCCTTGCGGGATTGTTCGTCCGCGGGAAAGAAGCCTCGCCGTATTAACGCGGACAGCATTTGGTTCTTGCGCTTCAAGAGCCGGTCACGACGTCGCCGCATTTGGCGCGCCTGCCGGCGCGTAACAGCGAGAGAACTACCGTCTTTTGGGTTCCGTCCATCGGAGAATATCCGCACCCCCATCCGAATGATAGCGACGGGATTATCGTGGACGTCAAGACGAACCATGCACCATCCAATAGATGTCGCGCCAATATCAAGGCCAAGCCGATAACGCATCTTGGGCAGCATCACGCACTCCGCGACTATTGACATTTGTATTTAGCTTAGCATATGGTAGAAACGCTGACATTGTCGGGATATGGGCTCTGTCCGCTAACAAGCTTTCAGAGCACAAAATGCGAGGCCGCTATATGCGGCCTCACTTTTTTGCCTTATTGTAGCCGCAGCCAACCCAGGACATTCCACGAAGACCGACCACTTATTGATGGTCGACGCTATAGCCATAAGATCTGCCTCGAATTTTACGGGGGACCAGGACTCATAGGTGC
>JAJYPQ010000354.1 GCA_021795255.1 Pseudomonadota bacterium | reverse complement strand
TCGGTCCCGACGATCCTCGTTGAGGGCCCTCCCCAAGACCCGAGAGGGGATGCCCATGGCTGTGTAGTCCTTTAATAGGGATGTGGGCGGACCTATGTGCAAATTTTTTATGATCGGAAGTGGTCAAGGTATGAGGGAGATTGTCGAGCTCAACCCTACGTCCCTTAGGAGGATGCATAGCGCCAACGCAATCGACCTCAAAGCCCTGCTGACCGAAGACCGGGATCTCGAAGCGTTGATGAAAAGAGGCGCTTCAGGGGATCCTGGAGGCCGAGACGACAGAGCTCTTGGGGCCGGCCCGCGCGAGCGGGAGCCTGGCCGCCAAGGCTATCTGGCCGGCCACTACGGACGCGGACTCGTGACCCGTATCGGTAAGGTCGAACTGTGGGTGCCGCGGGACCGGAATGAGCAGTTCCAGACCGCCCTCTTTGAACGCTACCAGCGCTCGGGAAAGGCGTTTGTGACAGCCCTCGCCAAGATGTACGTCCAGGAGGTCTCCACGCGCAAGGTCGGTTTGGTGCCGGGGATACGGTCGGAGGCTCTACTCGTAAGTTCCCACCCGCATCATTCACCGAAGGCCGGATCGCCGGAAAATCCGCGGTTCAGTATGTTCGCGATGTGAAGGGCTCAGCCCCGCAGCTTGGCCACGTGGAGATCCGAAGATTGGAAGAATTGATCTTCAGGCCGCTTGAGACCTACGAGGTGCAAAGAAACGAAATCGCAGCCAGGACCGTAGGCCAGGGTATATTTCGCCGCTTCACGGTTCCAGCGGCTGGAAAAGCTCATGGATGAGCACGCGGGAGGCTATAGCCCCTACTACATGACCAGTGAACCGCTCCTCACCCTTGACCTCGAACTGCTCTCTATGTCGAAGGAGGATATCGAGCATCTGGGCGTCGAGGACCTCTATCAGCTCCAAAGGGCATGAGAGTTCCATCATCGATTGTGGACCGCGGAGTCTCTGGTAAGACATACCTTGTTCTGCGAGGAAACGAGATGGCCAGACGACTATGACCGCGCCGATCACTCCAAGCTGGACGATGATCGCTGGCACGTGTTTAGGGCCTTAGAATATAGGCGCAGCCCGGTGAAGGGCGTATGAGCGCGCTGCCTGTGCATCATACCGTGAAATAGAGGAACTGACCGGCATAAAGTCCGCTCCCAGGCGCGGAGAGCGCCCCTGCCACCGTTCTGCGGGGATTGACAGCCGGTCGCATAATGGGACCGAAAGACGCCCGCGCGCCGCGCCTAGACCTGCGGATGGCGAAGCCACGTCTTTGGTCTCGTACGCCGCGCCGTCCTATGCGCTACCGTACGGTCTGTTATGGAGGACACCTCATGCCGCGCGCCTTTCCCCTCTTGACCTTAGGCCTCATAGGCTCGTCTTTGTTGCTGTCCCTCGCCTCGGCTGGAGCTGATATCGTTCCCAGATCACCTCATGGGCCTTATGCGCGCGTCTATTACCCGCGCAATCAGCCGACGGCCGCCGACAAGACGGGGTTTCCGTCGTCTTGGACGCACGCCTATGCCAATCCTCGCCACAATGCGGCCTTTTCTGCCGGCCCAACGGCTCCGGTTTGGCTTAGAAATGGGGTCAGTTGGCGTTACGCGGAAGCGCGGGCGTGGCCGCTGTCGCGCCGCGAGCCCTTCGGGGCCAAGGTCTATGGTGAGCGGTTAGCGCTCGCGACCATGACCCAATTCTACGGAAACGCGCTCGGGGTGTCGGCCGTGGGCGGTGTCATTTACGCCGAGAGCGATGACCAGTTTGCCTACGCGCTGAATGCCAAAACTGGCAAGCTCATCTGGCGAACAAGTCCCGTGGGCAATACCTTCATGGGCGACCCGCTGGTCGTGGGGAACATCGTTTATTTGTCGGTTGGCAATGTCGGCTTCAATTTTTCTAATGTTCAGCGTTATTCACGTAAGACGGCGGCGCGCGGCGCTGGTGTCAGTTTCAACGGAATCTACGCCCTCGACAAAACGACCGGCAAGCTTCTCTGGCACTTCGGGACGATGGGCGCCACGATGCCCACTCCTGCTATCAGCAACAACCGGCTCTTTATTGACACGGGTTCTGGCGATATCTACGCCATAAATGCGACAACGGGGCGGCAGATTTGGATCAAGCGCGCTGGCGGTATCGCCAATATGTCGAATCCCGCGGTCTATCATGGGCATGTGTACGTCGCCCTGTCGATTATCCCCTACCTATACTGCCTCTCCGCTACTAGTGGCCATATCGTCTGGCGGGGCACCATACCGGATGCTACCAAGCCAGGACTTGGAGACGTATCGCCGGCTGTAGCCCACGGCGTTGTGGTCATGGACGCCGTGGCCAACGTCCCGTCCCATGGCGGACGTACTACCATGAATACGATCGTGCGCGCCTACAATGCCGAGGACGGCCATGTTCTCTGGACGCACACAATGGGGCTTGGCCCCAAGCCGCCGGCCTTCAAAGGCGGGGTGCCAATGATTCATAAAGACGTGGTCTACGTAGGATCGCCCGTCAATAGCGTCTACAAGGCCTACACGCTACATGGCGGTAGACTTCTATGGACGTGGCGTATCCCTAAGGCGGGCGCAGCCGGCGCCGGAAGGGGTCCTGCCACCTATTACCAAGGCAAGCTCTTTATCGCGACCGGACCGCGGATATTTGTGCTCAACCCCCGGACAGGCGGCCTGCTGGGAGAACGGTATCTTGGCGGACGATTTGGCATCGTCAATCCGGTGATTGTGGGCGGCACCGTATATCTCGCCAATTCTTGGGACTGGATCATGGCCATCCCGACCTCAACCGTGATAGGCCACCGTCCCGCCCATCGACGGTTATCCCCCTAACATAGGGGGCAAGGGCCTTCGGAAGCTGCTAGGCTTATGGTGGAGTCGCGTAACGCGAATCGGGAGGTCAAGCTTATGGGCTATGAAATTCTAGAGAACGACCGAGAGGCGCCTAGCCAAAAGCCACTTGAGAACGCCGTCAATTGGTCCATATTTAGACGTCGGGACGAGGCCCAACGCTATGTGGATCGCATCCGCTTAAGTAACGGTCACGAACTTATCGGCGGTCACAGCCAAGATAGCGTAGGGGATTATTGGTGGGTCGGGGTGCGCGTGCCATCGGTAGCAAATTGGGGGAGCGCGCAGGCCATTAATAAACACGGCCGACATGGGGACTAGGGGCGACTCTTTTGGATGGGTGATTCCCTAAGGGGCGGGGTGAGCGCAAGTGTTGCCGGAGGTTCGAATGTCGCTCCGACCCCAAGCTCCAAAGCGAGCCAGCGACACTGCTCCCGAGAAAGCTCCATTGTCAGGACGAGATCACTGCCCTCGACCTCTTCCGACAAAACGGGACCTTGGGAATAGAGTCGCGATCTGACGCGGCCGGCATCCATGGGAAGGCGGACAGTCGCGCGGACCTTATGGGGCGCCAAGCGTTCGTGGAGGACATCCGCCAGTAGATCGAGTCCGGCACCGGTCTTGGCTGAAACGAATACCCGGCTCTTCTCCCCAAGACTATCGCGCTCCACGCGCGGCGCCTCGCCTATCGCATCGATCTTATTCATGACGGTCAGTCGCGGAACGGTCTCGGCCCCGATCTCCACCAATACGCGCTCGACTTGTTCTTTGTAGGCTTGATGTTCGGGATGACTTGCGTCGACCACATGCAGCAGAAGGTCCGCAAACCGTACCTCCTCAAGGGTGGATCGAAAGGCCGCGACAAGCCCGTGCGGCAAATGCCGGATGAAGCCGACGGTGTCGGCCAAGATCATGGCCTGTTGGCCGGGAAGTTCGACCCGGCGCATTGTGGGGTCGAGCGTCGCAAAAAGGCGGTCGGCCGCGTAGACGCCGGCACCCGTTAGGGCGTTAAACAAAGAGGACTTGCCGGCGTTGGTGTAGCCGACCAGAGAGACGGTGGGGACCACCGACCGCGATCGAGCGCGACGCCGTTCGATCCGTTGCTTATGCACCTTGTCAAGGCGCTTGTGGAGCATGCGAATGCGCTCGCCTATCATGCGACGGTCGCTTTCAAGCTGGGTCTCGCCGGGACCTCGGAGTCCTATGCCGCCTTTTTGGCGCTCAAGATGGGTCCAACCACGAACAAGCCGCGTCGAAAGATGTTCAAGTTGTGCCAACTGGACCTGGAGCTTGCCTTCGTGAGAGCGGGCACGCTGGGCGAAGATATCCAATATGAGCCCGGTCCTATCGAGCACCCGAGCGGCGATCGCCTTTTCGAGGTTGCGCTCTTGCCCCGGCGACAAGGCCCCATTGACCAGCACCACCTCGGCGCCCGTTGCCGTGACCAGCTCCCGGATTTCGTCTGCCTTTCCCGAACCGACGTAGGTCGCGCTATCGGGGTGATTGCGGACACCCTCGACGACACCGACGACCTCGGCGCCGGCGGAGAGCGCCAGTAGCTTCAGTTCTTCGAGGTCTTCCTGTTCGTCTGCGTTCGCAAGCCGAAGATGAACAAGGATCGCGCGCTCGCGCCCGTCGACATCCACTGAACTACTCGTTGCCGACCCCCTTGTCCGCCTCATCCATATCGAAGACGAACTTGACCGGGCGGCTCGGCACGACTGTGGAAATCGCATGCTTGTAGATCATTTGGCTTACGGTATTTTTCAGTAGCACAACAAACTGATCGAACGACTCGATCTGCCCCTGCAACTTGATGCCGTTTACCAAAAAAATTGAAACAGGTACATGCTCTTTACGCAGAACATTCAAATAAGGGTCTTGTAAAGCCTGCCCTCTATGCTGACTCATGACAGTTCTCCTGTTCTTATATTGCTATGACTGGGACACACGGTTGGCCCCAAACGGATCATTTCGCCTTTTTTTCGATA
>JAJYPQ010000353.1 GCA_021795255.1 Pseudomonadota bacterium | reverse complement strand
GTACGCGCATGAATCGCATAAATTCCTCGACCGCGCGCAGCCGGAACTTCTGCCGCTGATAGACAAACGAGAACGGCCGCTCGATCGGAGGATCAAGCGGGAGCGCGACCAAAGTCCCGAGTTTCAGCTCCTTCGCCACGGTCGCCTTCGAAACGATAGAAACGCCAAGCCCCCCTTCGACCGAGCTCTTCACGGACTCTGGGCTTCCAAACTCCATACTGAGATTGAGATCATGCCATTGCAGGTCGTTTTGGGCGAGATAGTCGCTTATGACCTCGCGGGTACCGGAACCCTCCTCGCGCGCCAGAAACGGCAACTCGAGAAGATCTCGTACCGGTACGCTCTTTGCGCCGGCCATCGGATGGTCGGGTCGGCAAATGAACACCAGCTGGTCCTGCCAGCAGACCTCGACGGCCAAGCTCTTATTGGCGATCGGCGACTCGACGACCCCGATATCGACGGTATTGCTCTCGACCATATGCACGATCCCAAGCGAGTTCGAAACGCTGAGACGAATACGGACGTCTGGATGCCGATTCTGGAACTCCCCGAGCAAGGCCGGAAGAACATATTCGGCAATCGTGGTGCTGGCGCCAATGATGAGAACGCCCGAGACATCGCCGGTGATGTCTCGGACCCGGATATTCATCTCGTTATAAAGGCCGATGATCCTCTCGGCGTACTCGAATACCCGCTCTCCCGCCGCTGTGAGGCTTATCCTGTTATGGGTTCGGTCGAAAAGCCGGGTATTGAAAAACTCCTCGAGCTGCCGCACCTGAAAGGTCACGGCGGGCTGCGTCATGTGGAGGGTTTCGGCGGCCTTCGTGAAACTCAAGAGCCGCGCTACTGTATGGAATACCTGTAATCGCCGGTCAGCCATGACTCACAACCATGCCTCTCGTAGGGCGCCCTGATAGGACCACTTAGTATACAATGCTTTTATGACCAACGCCTGGAAACAATGGGATTTTGCCGGGGCGGGCCTGCAGACCGTCAACCTCGAGCTCACAAAGCGCTTACGCAAGCGGTCGCTTGCCTACGGCCTCTGGATCCTGTTCCCGCTCGGCCTCCACGCCTTCTATCTGCGCGAGCGCGGCCGTGGGCTCCTCTACCTCGCGGGCTCTGGGGTCCTTATCGCGTCAGCGGCCCTCGCTCCCTGGCCTTATACCGCAGGCCTTGGCGCGATCGCGGTGGTAGCCGCCCTTATCGACATAGCCACCCTAGACCGCCGGCTGACAGCCCACAATAAGGCCTTGCGGGTCGCCCTCCTATTGAGCCCCAAAGCCACGCCGCCGCCAGGCTATCGAGGCCGCTATACGGACGAAGATCGGGATATGAGTGAGTATCTCGCGATCAAGGACCAGGAACAGGCGGGGCATCCGCTAAAAACCCCGCCGTCCTCGGGGGCTAAGCGCGGCAAATCATTCCAAGAACAGGAGGCCGCGCTGCGCGCCTTCGCGGAACGCCAGAAACAGACTAAAAACCCTCGATCTTGAGACGGAGATCGGTCGGGCTCGAGGCGTACTGCAATGCGACAGCCGGCGTAATCCGCTTCGCCTTCACAAGCGCCAACAAGCAGGCATCGAAGGCCAACATGCCTTCGCTGACGCTGCCGCGCTTTAAGACATCGGGTAGATCCTTGATGCGCACCGGGTCCTGAATCAACTCGCGCGCCAAGCCCGAGATCGTCAAGACCTCGCAGGCGACCGCGCGGCCTTGGCCGTCGGCCCGCGGGAGGAGGCGCTGGCTAACAACGGCCCGCAGGTTCTGGGCGACCTTGACGCGCACAGCTGCCTGGGCCTCGGCCGGAAACGCCGTGATCAAGCGGTTGACGGCCTCGGGCGCTGCCGGCGCATGGGCCGTCGCCAATACGAAATGGCCCGTTTCCGCGGCCTTCAAGGCCGTCTCTATGGTCTCGGTGTCGCGCATCTCGCCAAGCAAAATCACATCCGGATCTTCGCGGAGCGCCGCCCGCATCGCCTCATAGAAGGACGGGGCATCGACCCCGATCTCGCGCTGGGTGATCAGCGACTTCTGCTCGGCGAACAGAAACTCGATCGGATCCTCGATGGTCAAGACGTGTTTGGTCTGCTGGGCATTGATCTCGTTGACGAGGGCTGCCAGCGTGGTGGTCTTGCCCGAACCGCTCGAACCCGTCACCAACACCAAGCCACGCTCCAAGTGACTCAGTTTCGCGACGATATCGGGGAGACCCAAGCTCGATAGCGGCGGCACGACGCTATGGATGACGCGTAGGACCAAAGCCACGGTCCCACGTTGGAGAAAGATATTCGCCCGTACCCGGCCGATCCCCTTAAAGCCGCGCGACAAGTCGACTTGATGGTCACGGTCAAAAAGCATGAGTTGACGCGCGTCCATCAGCGCCGCGCCGATCTCTGCCACCCGTTCCGCCGTGAGTCTCGGGACTTGGTCCAAAGCGCGCAAAGCGCCGTCTACACGCAGTACCGGGTGATTGCGAGCCCGCAAATGCACGTCCGAGGCCGCAAACCGGGTCGCCTCGGCAAGGATCTGGCTGAGCCATTCTAAAGGTTCCGCGTTCGTTGCTGCTGTCGTGGTCATAGGCCTTAAGTGTAGCAGGGTACGGAACAGCGCGAGAAACGGGTTAAAACACCCATGAGAATCCGGAGCTTACGCAATATCGGGCCTGACGCCAATCAGGTTCATGGGCGTGCCACTCCATCGGTTCCCAGGGCGCGTGGGTTTGATGGTCCCCAGGAACCCTGGCTTAAAGCAGCGACCGCCTCGCATGGCAATGAATCCGCGCAGCATCTCTGCTGCGCGGAACCCTATGGCGTCCTACGGACGGTTGAGACCATCCCTTTCTAAGATGCGCGTGAACGCCGGCGACTCCAGAGCGTTAATGAAGTCCCGGCGCGCGGCGCGTTGCCGCGCCGTAAAGTGACCCTTGATCCTCACAAGATAGGTTGTGTCGGTCTCGTTCCCCGGAAGGGGCCGCGGGTTGGCCAGGGTTCCGCCCAGAGGGACCAGCGTAAAGAGGTGTGGGAAAGACGCTTTCGTGTACTTCCCAAGCTGGTACATAATCACCGCGACATCGGCCTTACCGTAGGCGACAGACCACGGTTCGTCACGATGATGGATACGTGCCCCGATTAGCCACTTGTCTTTAATGCGACTATTGAAAATCGCATTAAAGAGGCGGTTTGCAGTCCAGCCTTTGGGTGGGTGCGCATCGTGCTTTGCGATCTCATAGATCGTCGAAGCGTAGTTTAAAAAGGCGCCCGGCTCGTTGTAGGGGTTGGGCGTCACGAGGTGCACGTTAGGCCGTCCCAGATCCCAGACGCTATGGATGTGAAGCGGATTGCCATACTTGACGAGAAGGACATTGCCGCGGCTTTTCATGAGGGCTATGGGCCTGCCTTCCGTGAGACCGTGCGCTGCAAGCTTATGGATCAGTCGCGGCGCAGCAATGGCCACGCTCGGCCGACAATGCAGATAGAAATTCCCGAAACTCAAATCATTGTGCATGAGTTGGGGGAAAGCGACCGGTGGGCTTGTTGTATAATACCAACTGCGAATAGTTTTACCGTAGCGCGGTAGTAAGACGGTACGCCACACCGTATTGAGAGCCATGTGGTAATTGCCCTCGGTCGACACCACGAGATCCACATTCCGACAAGCGCGGCCCTGGATGTTCCCGTGAAGATCAAAGAGGAGATCGGCCGCTGGGTCCGTGAGATCGGCGGCTGCGGGTTTAGCGTTACGCGGCCATATGAGCATGTGCGGCGTGTCGAGCGTAGGGTGTCCGTAAATGACGGGTGCCCCGGGAATACGTGGTATTCCATGGGCATAGACGCAGGTCATTGCCGTGCCCAAAACAAATCCCCCCAGCAGAACCATCCATTTCTTATTAGCCATGCTCCATCCTTTATTGTCTATTCCATGGTTTATGGTTTTACTAAGGGGAGGAACGGAAGTCCTTCCCGCTTAGCGTCTTGCTTTAGGTAACGGTCAATGCCCGTGGCATAAATCGTTCCCCATTGCGCATCAAGCTCCCGATCCGCGTTCAAGTACTCAGAGGCATGCCCGGCCACTAAGGGGAGGCCATGCGAGAAGCGTCTCCGCAGCCGCATCATTGACTCTTCGCCAGCCGGGCTCAAGAGCGCACGCACAATGGCCGCGCGAACCGCAGGCGGAAGTTGCGCGCTGATAGTAAAGGCTTGGTTTTTGTAAGGGCGACTCTTTTTGAGTACGGTCACTTCCGTATGATGGGCATCAAGATAGTGAACTGTAAGCCGCGGACCTATGCCGAGCAGGCAACGATGTTTGCGCACGGCATCGAAAATAGACTTCCATCCGCGGGTATTGCGGAAATAGGGTTGTCTAGAAGGATCCTTGAAAAGGCTGGTCACCCAAAGCGTCCCGAAGTTGGGTATCGGGGGTGCGCAAAGCACAGCGCCGTTTTCGGCCTCCTTTATACTCGTGATAGGCGAGCCCTTCCAGGTATAAAGGCGCCATTCCTGAGGTTGGGGCACGCGCGGCCCTATGGTCTGATCCAAATAATGTAAGCGCCACGAATCAAACTGGGGGCCATCAAAATAAATATCCGCGCGGTCCTTCCATATCCAGAGCTCATATGTGAGCCAACCATCGGGATGTTTATAAACGACCTTGTGCCCGAGCGCCTGCGTGAGAAACGCCGCAATGGGCCCGTAATCGCGCTCGCCACGCGCCCTGTTTTCGCGCGGAGCGGCCACTAAAACATAGGGCTTTGCATCGGTGGTTTCCTGAAGTCGGGCCAACGCTCTGGCATTCCAGACCATGCCAAGTATTGCGGCAAACACAATAACGAACGGAAGAACATGTATACGCGCAATGT
>JAJYPQ010000024.1 GCA_021795255.1 Pseudomonadota bacterium | reverse complement strand
GCATATTTCGTTTTGGCGCAGGCGGGTAAGACCACCGCAGCGACCGAGATGGGCGGATGTCTGAAAGCTCCGGAGCGTTGTTCCTGGCACAAGGAGTCAGGCCTCATGGCGGCAACCGGCTTCCTTCTTCGCGGGCATGCGCAGAATCTCCTGGATGCACTCATGGGGATGGGCTACCGTTGCGTCGGCCCCCAGGTGCGTAACGGGGCAATCACATATGACATCTTGAGCCATGCGAGTGATCTGCCATGGGGATGGCATGACGATCAGAAACCCGGCAGCTATCGCCTGGAGCGTGATGGCAGCCCCTGGGGATTTGCCTGGGCCAACGGCCCGCAGGGCCTGAAGCCTCTGCTGTTTGCGCCTGTCGACACGCTACAGACGGCCCGGCGCACAGCAGAGGATGGCGCGCTGCACTTCGAGGGCGCCACGCCGCACGCTATCGCAACCGCCGTCCTGGGCGTACGGGCCTGTGATTTGGCCGCCCTGCGTTTGCAGGATCAGCACTTCCTCGAAGGTCTTGTTCCCGATCCGCACTACGCGGCCCGCCGCGCCGACCTCTTTTTGATCGCCGTACATTGCACACACCCGGCGGTAACGTGTTTTTGTGCGTCGACCGGCGACGGCCCACGCGCGGAACACGGTTTTGATCTGGCCTTGGGCGAGACGGTGGGCGGTTTCCTTGTCACCACGGGCAGTGCGGCGGGGGAAGATCTCGCCGATCGGCTGCCCCTGCAGGCCGTCTTGCCAAAGGAACAGGACGCCCTCGAAGCGAGCATCGCGGCCGCCGTGGCGGGGCAACAACGACGCCTTCCCTCGCGTGACCTGCGCGCGGCGCTTTTTGCCAAGCTCCATCATCCACGATGGGAGGAGGTCGCCGCCCGCTGTCTGTCGTGTGGCAATTGCACGGCCGTCTGCCCGAGCTGTTTTTGTTACGCGGAGAGTGAGCAGCCAGCGCTCGATGGGTTAAGCAGCATGCACACACGACGATGGGATTCCTGTTTTACGCAGGGGCACAGTGCCATTCATGGGACCGTCATTCGTTCTGGAACGCGCGAGCGCTATCGCCAGTGGCTGACACACAAACTGGGCGGTTGGCACGATCAGTATGGCCGGTCCGGCTGCGTCGGCTGCGGACGGTGCATTACATGGTGCCCTGTTGGCATCGATATCACGGAAGAAGCGACCAGCATTTGCGGGGAAAGCCATGTCTGAACCTCACATTTTGCGCGAGGCGATCATCCGCGAGCGAATCCAGGAATCGCCGACGATCTTCACGTTGCGGCTCGCCTTCACGGATCCAGAACAAAGGGCGCGTTACAGTTTTCAGCCAGGGCAGTTCAATATGGTCGCCCTCTATGGTGTGGGACAGTCGCCGATTTCCATCGTCTCAGATCCAAAGGACGAACATCTTCTCGACCATACGATCCGAGGTCTGGGTCGTGTTTCATTGGGCTTGTCGCGTCTTACGCCAGGGGAGCGGGTCGGGCTGCGCGGGCCTTACGGACGGGGGTGGCCTCTGGTAGCCGCGCAAGGACGAAATATTGTTTTGGTCACGGGTGGGTTGGGGTGCGCTCCGGCGGTCTCTGTTATCCGCTATATATTGCGGCGTCGGGATCGCTTCGGCCATCTGACCATTTTGCAGGGGGTCAAGCACTCCGACGACCTCATCTGGCGGCAGCAGTATGAACGCTGGAGCAAGCTTCCCGATGTCCATGTTGGATTGGCGGCAGATGTGAGTGCGCCCGGATGGTTCGGTCAGGTGGGACCGGTCACGGTGTTGTTCGATCGCGCGCCGATCACGCCGGGGTCCTTGGTCATGATGTGCGGGCCCGAGATGATGATGCGGGCGGTGGTGACGGAGCTGTTGCGTCGCGGCATCGACGAGAACGATATCTGGCTTAGTATGGAGCGCAACATGCACTGCGCGGTCGGCCTGTGTGGTCATTGCCAAATCGGGCCGCATTTCGTGTGCCGCGATGGACCGGTCTTTTCTTACCCGGAGCTGAAGGCCCTGTTGGGTGAAAGGGGGTTCTGAGAACGCCATGGATGCCAAGCTTCGTCTTGCTGTGCACAAGTTCAGCTCCTGTGATGGCTGCCAACTCGCCTTTCTCAATATGGGCGCCGATCTGTTGAAGCTTGCGGATCTCGTGGACATTGTACATTTCGCCGAGGCGGGACCCATGGCCCCGGACGCCACAGTTGACATCGCCTTCGTTGAAGGCAGTATCAGCACACCAGAAGATGAAGAGCGCATCCGGCTTGTGCGCAAGAATAGCCGTCATCTCGTGGCGATGGGCGCCTGTGCCACGGCCGGCGGCCTGCAGGCTCTGCGTAACCGGACGGCGGGGGCCGACTGGATTGCGGCAATTTACCCGCAACCTGAGTTCATTCACGCCTTGCCGACTTCGACTGCGGTAGCAGCCCATGTGATTGTCGATGAGGAACTGTGGGGGTGTCCGGTGAATGGACGCCAGGTCCTGGATGCGGTGCGTGGGCGACTTTTCGGGGTCGCGCCTGCTGTCGAAAACGACAAGGTTTGTCTTGAGTGCAAACGCCAACAGAGCGTTTGTGTGCTTGTGGCGCATGGCGCCCCCTGTATGGGGCCTGTGACGCGTACCGGGTGCGGCGCACTTTGTCCGCATCTTCAGCGGGATTGCTATGCCTGCTATGGACCCGCGGAGAATCCCAATACACGGGCTCTGGGTCGGCGGCTGGCAGATCTCGGTTTTTCGTCGGCCGCGATCGCGCGGCGTTTTCTGTCGATCAACAGTGCCGCCCCCGTTTTTCAGGATGCCGGTGGCTTATGGCAAAAGGGTGACCATGGCGATGCGTGAGATCCACCTGTGCGTGCCGGTTCTCGCGCGGGTCGAGGGAGAGGGTGCATTGGATCTTCAGGTGCGCAACGGCCGAATCGAAACGTTGCGCCTGCGTATTTTCGAGCCGCCGCGGCTCTTCGAGAAGTTCCTTGAGGGGCGGGAATATGGCGAAGTGCCAGATCTGGTGGCGCGCATTTGCGGAATTTGCCCGGTTGCCTACCAGATGAGTGCCGTGCAGGCGATGGAAGGCCTGTTTGGTCTGGATCCGGACCCCTGGGTACACGCTATGCGCCGAGTCTTCTATTGCGGCGAGTGGATACAAAGTCATGCCCTGCACATCCATTGGCTCGCGGCTCCGGATTTCCTGGGTTATGACAGTGCCGTGGATATGGCTGCCACCCACGCTGAGGTCTTGCGCCGGGGCCTTACCCTGCAAAGCCTGGGCAACGCGATTGTAAATCTTCTGGGGGGTCGTTCAGTACACCCCGTGGGTGTGCGTGTCGGCGGTTTCTATGCCGCCCCGCAGACGGCGGAAGTCGCCGTGCTGTGGGAGCGCCTAGTTGCCGCGGTGCCAGATGCCGAGGCGTTGGTCGCGTGGACCGCGGCCTTGCCGCTGCCGCCTGGCGACCAGGACTTCGTCAGCGTAGCCCTGCGCCATCCTTATGACTACCCCATGAACGGGGGGCGCATTATCGCAAGCGATGGTTTGGATATCCCAATTTCGGAGTATGAGTCGCATTTCGCGGAGTATCAGGTGGCGCATTCCACCGCCCTTTTTTCCGCTCTCCATGATCGCCCCTATCTGGTGGGGCCCCTGGCGCGGCTGAACCTGAATGAGGATCGGTTGTATCCGCCGGTTCGGGCGGCCCTGGCCCGCACGGGAATCCCCTTTCCAAGCCGCAACACATTTCACAGCATCGTCGCGCGTGCGGTTGAGATTCATCAGTCCCTTCTGGAGGCCATTGACCTGTTGACGGACTATCGGGAACCGCCACGCCCTGCGGCCAGCGGCTCCCCGCGGGCTGGGATTGGTTTTGGCGCGACAGAGGCTCCGCGCGGTCTGCTGTGGCACCGCTATGAACTGGATAGTGCGGGTGTGGTGCGCCACGTCCGACTGGTTCCACCCACGAGCCAAAATCAGGCGCGTATCGAAGAGGATCTTTGGAACGACCTGGAAGCCCTGGGCGTCGATCAAGACGAAGATGTCTTGCGTAAGCGGGCCGAGATGATTATCCGCAGCTATGACCCATGCATTTCCTGTGCGACGCATTTTTTGCGCGTCCGTGTGGGGCAAGTATGAGCCAAAAAGTAGATAAGACGTGCCCGCGGCGGGCCCGGATTATCGGGATTGGCTCGCCTGTTGCGGACGACGACGCCGGTTGGCGGCTCGCCGAAGCACTTAAAACGGCTGATCTAGGCCGGGGTTTTTCGGAGGGTTCTGTGGATGTCGTGACTTGTGATCATCCAGGCCACCTTCTTCTAGGGATCCTCCACGGGCTGCGTCTTGCAATCATAGTGGATGCCATGCATACCGGCATAAAGCTCGGAAGCCTGCGCAAACTGGAGATGCGTGATCTCGATAAGACTATGGCGCGGACAAGTCACAGTTTCGGTGTGGCGAACATTCTTGCGCTTGGCCACGCACTCGGCGTCCTGCCGCCACGAGTGATTCTATATGGGATCGAAGCCGGTCCGCGTTCGCGCATGCCTTCTCCATCCGTGTGGGTGAAGCAATGTGAAAAAGCGATGCGTGAAGATATCCGGCAGGCTTTGAATGATACAAGTCTAGACGCAAGCTCCCAAAGCTTTCACAGCGTCTCTTCAACGTAAGGCTCGTGCCCTTCCAGCAAGTGTCCCAGAAACGATTTCCCGTCCCCCACTAACGCGCGTCGCCTATTTTCATACATAAAGGGCACGACAAATGCACAAACCATAAACACGATGCTAGCATACAATAAAAACAAGCCCATAGAAAAGCCCAGAACACTTGTTCAAGATGGATGAAAAACCGCCGGCCTGGCACACGAAGCCAAAAGATCCATAATCTACAGCCATCAAAACACCTAAGCGCTGACAATCATTGCGCCGTAGCTCAATCGTAAAAGTATGACCACCACGCACATAAGTGTAAAAAATATTGCGCAATGGGAAAGTCGGCGCTTAATGTCTTGCATCGCCTTCTGTTAGGTCGCGGTGCCTTCGGTCTAGCAAACATACGCGGACGTTCGCGGGAAAGCCTTGATGAAACACGATGGATTGGCAGAAACGTGCAGGTAAAAACGCCTAGTTAAGAATGCGCGAGGCTTTTTGCGCCCCTATTCGTCACCGCGCGCCAAACTGTGCGTGATGTTTATCTGCGCCGAAAGACTTGAAAAGTCCCCGCATTGACCTACTAAAAGAAAACCAGCATCCGTAAAAATCTACCTCGGCGAGTTCGGCCGGCATGTTCCTTAATGCTCGGTGCATGACGGTGTAACGCCCGCGCCCAAAGCCCACGAAGACAATGGCGTAAATGTGTCGGCTCAACCGGTTTTTATTTCTAAGGTCATTTAAAACCAAACGATCCATGAGCGTACCGTATTGTTTCGAGTAGCAAAAAATAAAAATAATGGTGAACCACATTTTTAACAAGCTTACACGGCTCAAGCTTATTTTCGAATTCGACTGAAAGGACGACAAAATAAAATCCCAGAAAAGCGCGCTCGGTGATGCTGTGCGTGCGTGACAGCGTTGAAGCAAAAACTAATAAAGAATGTCGCTATCAAAATTTGACAAAAGGCATAAAAGAGGTAAGCATTAGAGTTATACTATACGCATTGTAAAGTCCCAAGCGTAGCCTGCTATACGAGTTGGGCCAGAAAAAGAAAAGGTGGTTTTCGTAGAACGGTTTTCCGGCGTCTGTAGTCGGAAAAGGGAGCTTTCTATGGAAAGCAACAGTGCCCAAGGGACTGTGTGGGACATGCCACCAGAAGGCCGCGTGGTGGTCCTTGGGCTCGGAAATATTCTTCAAAGCGACGACGGTGTAGGCGTTCACGCCGTGCGGCATCTCCGTCAAAATTCGCAGTTCGCTGATGCGGTGGAACTTGTCGATGGTGGCACCATTAGCTTTTCTCTCCTCGAACTCATTGAAACATCAAGCGCCCTGATCGTTCTTGACGCGGTTCGCCTTGACGGCGATGCGGGCGACGTCCGCGTCTTCGAGGGCGCCGACATGGACCGATTGCTCGCGCGGCCGCTTGTCGGCAGCGTCCACGAAGTCAGCCTTTCCGAAGTACTGGATATGGCGCGTCTACGCGATGGCCTGCCGCCGCGACGGGCACTAATCGGTGTTTTGCCACAATATCTGACCTGGGGCGATGCGCTCAGTCCGGTCGTGAAGGCTGCGTTGCCGCGTGTAGCGGAGCTAGTGGGGCAGGTTTTCATAAGGTGGCGCGATGCGCAAATGTGATCGGGTCATTCCCATTTTTCTAGCCTCCGCGGCAATCCCTGAGGCCACGGTGGTAGAGGCCTTAATTCGGGAAATTGGGGCGGCACTAGCGCGTTATGCCAAAGATCGTCGGGCGCATGTTATCGATATTTCGGCTATGCCGCTATCGGAGCCGGACAGGCGTCGACTGGATGAACATCTTGGGCGTGGCGAGGTGACGATAGAAATCGATTCCTTGCTTCACACACGCATTGAAGAAACTTGTTATGCGGGCGTATGGCGGGTGCGTCATTACGATTCCAACGAGACGGTAAGCAGCGAGCGAATCGAGATTGGAGATGTGCCAGACATCGTTCGGGCGCAAAAAATGGACATTAAGCGAAGCGCGGAGCGTTTTTTGGAGGCATAGAAAGGAGGGACGCGTGACAGAAGAGACCATACTGGATGTTTTGGGGCGGCATGGCTTCACGCGCAGGGCGTTTCTTCAATTGTGCGCAACAGTCGCTTCCACGCTCGCGCTGTCGCCGGTCGACGCGGCGGAAATGGCGCGCCGCCTAGAATATAAGCCGCGGCCTACCGTTATCTATCTTTCGTTTCAGGAATGCACGGGCTGCCTTGAAAGTTTAACGCGATCGTTTTCACCGGGTTTGGCGGCGCTTATATTCAACGATATTTCTCTTGCCTACAACGACACCCTGCAGGCCGCCGCGGGGCGGGCCGCCGAGCGCGCCCGGGATACCGCGATGAAAGACGCCTGGGGCAAGTACATCCTTATCGTGGATGGGTCCGTGCCGATGCCCGAGAATGGCGCGTACTGCACGGTAGGTGGGCGCAGTGCGGTGAGTGATCTGCGGCATGCGGCAAGCGGGGCCGCCGCCGTGGTGGCGGTCGGGACCTGCGCCGCATTCGGTGGGCTGCCGTATGCGGCGCCTAACCCGACGGGCGCTGTGCCGGTATCTGACATCGTGGGCGAGGAGCGGGTCATTAATGTGCCAGGCTGTCCGCCGATCGCCGAAGTCATTACCGGAGTCATTATGTATTACACGACGTTCGGCGCACCGGCGCTCGACTCGCTTAGGCGCCCTGAAAGTTTCTACGCCAACACCATTCATGACCGGTGCTACCGGCGGCCATTCTACGATCGCGGCATGTTTGCCAAGACGTTTGATGACGAAGGGGCGCGTCAGGGGTGGTGTCTATTCGAGCTCGGGTGTAAGGGTCCGATTACGCGCAATGCCTGTGCGACGATGAAATGGATCAACGGGACGAGCTACCCGATCGAGTCGGGGCATCCATGCCTTGGCTGCTCGGAGCCGAATTTCTGGGACAAAGGTGGATTCTACCAGTCTTTGTCGACTCCGACAGGGCACTGGTCGCGCGAGCATGTGCTTGGGGGCGCCGCGGCCCTCGGCGTTGTGGCGGGCGTTGGCAAAGCGGCGGTAAGTCGGTCCAGGCAAAAGCGTGTGCCCAAAAGCGGCTCGGGCGACAAAAAGTCTGGCGATAAAGGCAAGGATGATACTAAATTGTGAGGGATAGCCATGAACGGAGCAAGCTTGCTAGATTTTGCCCGTGGTCCCGCCTTCGAAGCGGCGCTTGCCATCATGACGTTTGGCATCGCGTGGCGGCTTGCGGGGATATTCGCCCTAGCACGCTCCGTGGATCGCTCTGAGCCGCGATCACGGTTTTCAGGACTGCGCGGGTTGCGCATTATCCTTTCGCGATCCTGGCCCCGCGCGGAATTCAGGGAACGTGTGCTCGAGTGGGATATCGTGGGATATCTGTTTCATATCGGCTATGCCGTGGCGTTTTTAGGGTATGCCCCTCATATCCTTCTCATCCGCAACCTTTTCGGTCTGCGCTGGCCTGGCCTGCCGGGCGGGATCATCGCTTTTGCGGCGGGCGTCTCGGCGGCTTCTTTGCTTGCGCTTCTTGGCCACAGGCTGAGTTCTCCGGTGCTGAGGCAGCTCTCTAATTTCGATGACTACTTTACGTGGCTCGTGACCTTCGCACCACTTGTGACGGGCCTTATGGCTTACTACGGCATCGGCGCCGATTTCCAGCTGATGCTCGGCCTACATATTTTTTCCGCGGATATCCTTTTTGTTTGGCTGCCGTTTGGAAAGCTTATGCACGTCATTCTGCTTGTCTTTTCGCGAGGCACGACGGGGGCCGCCTATGGACGGCGGGGAGCACCGGTATGAGCGCGACCACTATCGATACGGCGACGGGTCCGGGCAAGCTGGAACCTTCAGCGGGCAGGCAGGGCACGTTCCCTGACGCCAAACGCCTTGAGTACGCAATGACGTCGTTTCTTCAGGATCTTGGCGCGACCGCGGCTCTCTACCTTGAGGCCTGCGTCCATTGTGGGCAGTGCGCCGAGGCTTGCCACTATTATGTGCAGACGGGCGACCCCAAATACACGCCCATCTGGAAGATCGAGCCTTTGAAGAAAGCATATAAGCGGCACGTGGGGCCGTTTTCTTTTTTCTACCGGCTGCTGGGCCTGAAGAAGGCCGTCACCCTCGCCGAACTCGAAAGCTGGCAGGAGTTAATATACGACTCCTGCACCATGTGCGGCCGCTGCGCGCTCGTATGTCCAATGGGCATAGACATCCCTTCGCTTGTGCTCGCCGCCCGACACGGCATGCAGGCGGCAGGCCTTGTGCCGCGCGATCTGTGGGAGCCCACAGATCGCGCAAACCGGGAAGGGAGCCCTTTGGGCGCGACCAAGGAGGTCCTGAAGGAACGTATTGCCTGGGTGTCTGACGAGCACAGCGTGGAGATCCCGCTCGATCGCGACCGGGCTGACGTGTTGGTGACAGTGTCGTCGGTGGAGATCATGAAGTATCCGACATCGCTGGCCGCGATCGCAAAGGTCATGCGGCATGTAGGCGCATCGTGGACCTTCCGTAGCGACGGCTACGAGGCCACCAATTTCGGCCTGCTGGCGGGCGATCGGAAAGGACAGCGTGATGCCACTATGCGGCTCATTAACGCCGCGATCGCCGTGAACGCCAAGGTGGTCATCCTTCCGGAATGTGGGCACGCCTATCAAGCTTTGCGATGGGTGGGCGCGAACGTCTACGGAAAGGCCTTGCCATTTCGCGTTTTGCACATCTCCGAGTTTCTGGCACAAGAGATTCGCGCCGGGCGGCTCACCCTGAAAACCGACCCCCGGTCGATGACGTTCCATGACCCATGCCAGGTAGCCCGCCGCGGCGGGGTGTCGGGGGCGCCGCGCGAAATCTTTAGGGCCCTAGGCGCGGATTTGCGCGAAATGAGCCGGACGCCTGGCCTCAACTGGTGCTGTGGCGGTGGCGGCGGCGTCATCACCGTTCATCATGCCGACCCTCTTAGGTACCGCGTCTTCCATCTGAAGATGCAGCAAGTGGAGGAGACCGGCGCGGACGTTTTGGTGTCCAGCTGCTCCAATTGTCGCCTGACTTTCGATGATGGACAGGCGCATTTTCACTGGGACAAGACGGCGCAGAGCCTGCTCGAAATCGTCGCCAACAATCTTGCCGAAACGCACTAAGAGGCCCCCTAATGGCAAAAAGAACAATAACGGTAGATCCGGTCACGCGCATCGAGGGACATCTGCGGATTCAGGCGGACATGGACGGCTCCGGAGCCATAACCAGGGCGTCGAGCTCGGGAACGATGGTCCGCGGTGTGGAAATCATCCTGCGCGGGCGGGACCCACGCGATGCGTGGGCCTTCGCACAACGCATATGCGGCGTCTGCACGTTGGTGCACGGTATCGCCTCGGTGCGTGCAGTCGAGGACGCCCTGCATTATCCGATTCCTCGCAACGCTGAGATCATTCGCAATCTCATGATCGGGGCCCAGTTCGTTCAAGACCATGTCATGCATTTCTATCACCTTCATGCCCTCGATTGGGTTGATGTGGTGTCGGCCCTGAAGGCGGATCCCGCCAAGGCCTCGGCTCTGGCACAGTCAATCAGCGATTATCCGCGCTCATCGCCTGGGTATTTCTCCGATGTCAAAAAGAAGCTCACGCGCTTCGTCGATTCGGGCCAGCTTGGCATATTTGCCAATGGCTACTGGGGTAACCCGGGGTACCGCCTACCGCCGGAGGCCAATCTGATGGCCGTTGCGCACTATCTCGACGCGTTGGCGTGGCAGCGTGAGGTGGCAAAGCTCCACGCGATTTTCGGCGGAAAGAATCCTCACCCAAATTTCGTAGTCGGCGGGGCGCCTACGGCTATCAGCGTCGGACCGGATATAAAGGGCGCAGGGGCGACCGCCGTCAATATTACGGGCCTCGATATCGTCCATGGAGTAATCGGCGAACTAAGACGCTTTGTCGACCAGGTCTACCTGCCAGACACCTTAGCGATTGCGGGCTTCTACAAGGATTGGTTCCGCAACGGAGAAGGTGTCGGAAACTTTCTTTCCTATGGCGAATTTCCGCAAAAGTCGATGGCGGACATCGACACCTTCATGATTCCCAGAGGGGCGATCGTCAATCGGGATCTGTCGCATGTCGAAGAGGTTGACTTGCGCGACCGACAACAGGTACAGGAGTTCGTAGCACACTCCTGGTACAGCTACACGACCGGAAAAAAGAGCGGCTTGCACCCATTTGTCGGCCAGACTCACCTAAAGTACACGGGGCCAAAGCCACCATTTGAAACCCTTGACATGGACGCGAGCTACTCATGGATCAAGTCGCCGCGCTGGAAGGGGAGGGCCATGGAAGTCGGGCCGCTCGCACGCGTTCTCGTGGCATATGCTAAAGGCGACGAGAAGGTGCGCGAACTTGTGGGCCTGGCGCTCAAAAAGCTCGATATCCCGCCAACAGCGCTTTTTTCGACCATGGGCCGCACCGCCGCACGCACGCTTGAAACAAAATGGATCGCCGACGCTATGGAAGGGTGGTACCAAGAGCTCATCGGCAACATTCGCACGGGCAACTTAAAGACCTTCAATAACGCCCTTTGGGAACCCCACACATGGCCGCCGCACGCTCAAGGGGTGGGCTTTACCGAGGCCCCTCGTGGATCGCTTGCACACTGGCTTGTGATCCACGAAGGGCTAGTCGAAAACTACCAGGCCGTGGTGCCGAGCACCTGGAATGCGGGACCGCGGGACGCGGCCGGGCAGGAAGGGCCGTATGAGGCCTCACTGCGTGGGCTAAAGCTAGCGGTCGCCGATCAGCCGCTCGAGATCCTGCGCACGATACATAGTTTCGATCCTTGCATTGCCTGCGCCGTGCACATGGTCGACCCGAGCGGTGAGGAAATGCTTCAGGTCAAAGTAGTGTAACCGCAAAAGTGGGGGACAGACCATGCACGAAATGGCATTGTGCGAGAGTCTGGTAGCGATCATAGAGGAGCAAGCTACCGTCGAGCACTTTTGTCGCGTGCATAGCGTAAGCCTCGAGGTCGGAGCCCTGGCCGGAGTGGAGGTCGAGGCCCTACGGTTTGGTTTTCAGGTTGTAAGCCAGGGTACCGTGGCCGAGGGGGCGGAATTAAAGATCCTTCCATCAAAGGTTTTCGCTCGCTGCCCGCTGTGTGGCGCGCAAGAGCTTATGCTGCCTCCTTCCGGCTCATGTCTTCAGTGCGGGGCCAAGCTGCATATGACGGGCGGACGCGAGCTTTCCATCAAGGAAATGGAGGTGGAGTAATGTGTGGGGTATGCGGGTGCGGTAAAGAAGAGCAGGAGCTTGAAAGCAAGCACGCCCATAAGTTGGCACGCGACGGAGAGGCAGCGTCAAACGGACATGAAGATCACGTGCATTTACCGAGATTTGCCCATGCGCCCGGTCTTTCTGCTCGGCGTATGGTGCAGGTTGAGCAAGATCTTTTTGCCAAGAATCAGCGCTATGCGCAAAGCAATCGGCAAAACTTCGAGGACCGCGGGATATTCGTGTTGAACCTCATGTCAAGCCCAGGATCTGGGAAAACCACTTTACTCGTGCGCACTGTCGAAGTGCTTTCCGGTTCCGGGTCTGTGGCGGTGATCGAGGGCGACCAGCAGACGGATCGGGACGCGAAGCGTATTGCAGCGACAGGTGTGCCCGTGCACCAGATTAACACCGGAAGAGGGTGTCATCTCGACGCCCACGGCGTCGGCCATGCCTACGAGCATCTGGCGCCCGCCGATCATAGCGTGCTTTTCATAGAGAATGTCGGCAATCTTGTGTGTCCGTCCGGATTTGATCTTGGAGAGGCGCGACGAGTGGTGATTCTGTCCGTGACAGAGGGTGAAGACAAACCTCTCAAATATCCGGACATGTTTCGTGTAGCCGATGTGATGGTATTGAACAAGATCGATTTGCTGTCGCATGTGGAGTTCGATGTTGACGCCTGCTGTACTTATGCGCGCGCGATCAACCCGAGCCTTGCCATTTTGATGGTATCGGCTACGCGCGGCGCGGGCATGGCCGACTGGCTTGAATGGCTTGCAGTCGAGCAGGCGCAATGGGTGAAGGGATGCGCACGCAAAATCACGGCGGGGTGATGGGGGTGATAGGCAATGAAGCCGATTTTGCGTACCCGCATGATCTCGGCGCTGGCGCAGGAGTCGCGCGCTGGCAACTGCGCGTATACGGCCGTGTGCAGGGGGTCGGATTCCGCCCATTTGTCTATCGCCGCGCAACCGAGCGTGCGCTCGTAGGGTTTGTGCGCAACGACGCAAGCGGTGTGATCATGGAAGTCCAAGGGTCGCTGCGCTCGCTTAGGGCGTTTGTCGATGCGCTCTACAAGGAGGCGCCGGTGCTTGCGCGTGTCGAGCATGTCGATGTGCGAGAGCTCAAGGTAAAGCAGGATGTTCGCGGTTTTGAAATCAGGCCGAGCGAGGGTGGTCGCATCAACACGTCGATTCCAACGGATGCCGCCACCTGCAATGAGTGTCTGGCGGAGCTTTTTGATGCAAGGAATCGACGCTATCGCTATCCGTTTATCAACTGCTCTCATTGTGGCCCCCGTTTTTCAATAATCGCCGGTATGCCCTATGATCGGCACAAGACGACGATGGCGCATTTTACCCTGTGCGGACCATGTGCCGATGAGTATGGGTGCCCGGAGAACCGGCGCTTCCACGCAGAGCCCGTGGCATGCGCGGCCTGTGGTCCGCGACTTGCCTTGTGGGATGCTAACGGACAAGAGCAGGCGGCGAAGGATGTGATCGCAGTGGCCTTTGGCCTTATGCGCGACGGGGCGACCATCGCGGTCAAGGGCATCGGCGGCTATCATCTCATGTGCGACGCGCGCAACGCGCAGTCGGTGGCGGCCCTGCGCAGGCGTAAGGGCCGCCTCGCCAAGCCCTTTGCACTGCTTGCCCTAAACGTCGCTTCTTGCAAGCGGTTTGCGCACATAAGCGCATCTGAGCGTGAACTGCTCGAGGGGGCAGACCGCCCCATTGTGCTACTGCGCAAGGCGCAAGATTGCGATAAGTGGCTTGCCGGTGTGGCCCCCGACCTCAACCGCATCGGTGTCATGCTCGCCTATACACCCATACACTATCTCCTCTTTCATGAGGCCGCGGGCCGAGCGACTGGTACAAAGTGGCTTGGCCGTCCGCATGACATGCTTTTTGTCTGCACGTCGGCCAATCCTGGCGGCGAACCGCTCGTCACCGGCAATGAAGAGGCGCTCTCCCGCCTCAACGGCCTCGCCGACTTTTTTCTCGTCCATGACCGCGCTATTGTGTCGCGATGCGATGACGGTGTCGTGCGGGCGGACGCAAAGGGACGGGCGTGGCTGCGTCTAGGTCGGGGTCAGGCGCCATCGGCCATCCGGTTGTCACTGTCCGGGCCGCCCGTGCTGGCCCTCGGCGCGATGCTTAAAGACACTGTGTGCGTTACGCGCGACAACGAGGCGTTCGTTTCGCCGCACATCGGCGATCTCGAAAACCGCAGGGCTTACCGGGCGCTCGACGACGCCGCGGCGTCGCTTATGGCCCTTACGGGTGTCCAGCCGCAGTGCGTTGCGCACGATCTTCATCCGGACTATCCGAGCACTCGTTTTGCCGAACGGCTGGCGGCGCAAAGGGGTATCGTCCAGATCCCGGTCCAGCATCATCAGGCCCACGTTGCTGCTGTGCTTGCCGAGCACAAGGTATCGGGACCGGTGCTCGGTGTCGCCTTGGATGGCGTCGGCTATGGGCTGAGCGGCGAGATCTGGGGTGGTGAACTGCTGTGGCTCAAGGGCGCACAGTTTACGAGATTGGGTAGTCTTTCGCCTCTACCTCTGCCCGGCGCCGACAGCGCCGCACGCGAACCGTGGCGCATGGCGGCCTCTGTGCTCCACGCACTCGGCCGCGCCGACGAGATCCCCCGGCGCTTCCCTGGGGCCGCTGCGGGCATCGTCACAAGTATGCTCGAACGGCGTTTGAACACGCCGTCCTCAAGCAGCGCTGGGCGCCTATTCGATGCCGCCGCCGCGTTGCTTCATGTCTGCACTCATGCAAGCTACGAAGGTCAGGCGGCGATGATGCTTGAAGCTTTGGCCGCGCAGTCGCCCCACATAAAAGCCTATACGAACGGCTACGTCCTAAAAAACAACCACCTCGATCTCCTGCCGGTCCTGGATTTTCTGCGTACCTGCGTGGATCCACCGGCGGGCGCAGCAATCTTTCATGCGACCCTAATCAAAGGGCTTGAGGAGTGGATCATGCAGGCGGTCGAGGCCACCGGTGTCGCGCGCGTCGCCCTCGCGGGGGGCTGTTTTGCCAACGGCATTTTGCGGGAAGGACTACGCACCCGGCTTGAGCGCCGGGGCGTCGCCATATACCGCGCCGCTCGCATGCCACCAAACGATGGCGGAATAAGCCTCGGTCAAGCATGGGTGGCGCTGCACGCTTTGCGGGAGGGTATGTAAGCATGTGCCTAGCGGTGCCGATGCGGGTGGAAGAGCTTTTGCAAGACGACATGGCGGTAGTCGAGATAGGTGGCGTGCGCAAGACCATCTCTCTTGCGCTCGTGGAAAACGTCCAACAAGGCGATTACGTGATCGTTCATGTGGGCTTTGCGCTCACGCGCCTTGACGCCGCCGAGGCGCACAAGACGCTGGAATTGTTTGCAACAATCGCGCGTACCATTGAAGTCGCTGACAAAGAGAGCCTATGAAATACATCGACGAATTTCGCGATAAGCACATGGCGGCATCTATGGCGCGCGCCATATGGGCGGAAGTCGAGGAGAGACGCACCTACCACATTATGGAATTTTGCGGTGGCCACACGCATGCCATTGCCCGCTATGGACTGCCGGACCTTTTGCCTTCCTCAATCAGGTTGGTGCATGGGCCAGGCTGCCCCGTGTGCGTGCTGCCGATAGGTCGCATCGACATGGCCATCAATCTTGCGCGCGACGGCGGCGTTATTCTCTGCACATATGCCGATGTCGTGCGCGTGCCTGCCACCGACCGCGAGAGCCTGCTTGCGATCAAGGCCGCGGGCGCGGATGTTGTGATGGTTTATTCGGTGCAGGATGCGCTCCAAGTGGCGCGTCGGAATCCGGATCGCGAAGTGGTGTTCTTTGCCATCGGCTTTGAGACGACGACCCCGCCCACGGCAGCGGCCATTCTGGAGGCGAAGCGGTTGGGAATGCGCAATTTCACCGTGATTTGCAATCATGTGCTAACGCCATCGGCCATCCAGAGCTTGCTTGATTCCCCCGAGGTACGGCAAATGGGCACCGTCCGGATAGACGGCTTTATTGGGCCGTCTCATGTAAGCGCGGTAATTGGCAGCCGGCCGTACGAGTTTTTTGCACAGGAATATGAAAAGCCAGTAGTCATCGCCGGTTTTGAGCCGCTCGATGTCTTGCAGTCGGTTTGGATGCTGGTGCGGCAGATAAACGAGGGGCGCGCCATCGTAGAAAACCAGTTCACGCGCGCGGTAACCCGTGAGGGCAACACGAAGGCGCAGACCTTGGTCACGGAGGTGTTCGAGCTGGCGCGCACGTTTGAGTGGCGGGGATTGGGAATCGTCCCATACAGTTCTCTGCGGATTCAAAATCGTTACGGCGCCTTCGACGCCGAACGGCGGTTTGGTTTGCGGCCCACAAGCGTCCCAGACCACAAGGGTTGCGAATGCGGCGCCATATTGCGAGGAGTAAAGCATCCACACGACTGCCGGCTGTTTGGCGGCGCCTGCGTACCCGAAAGCCCTATGGGTTCCTGCATGGTTTCGTCCGAAGGCGCCTGTGCGGCGCATTATACTTATGGACGCTACAGGCGGGACGGCGCCCCCGCCCTGCGGCGCGCGGCGGGTAAATCATGAGCGCCCGCGTGCGGCGTCACGCTCGCACCCTCGATGTGCGCTACGGCCGCATCGACATGAATCATGGTAGCGGCGGGCGCGCGACTACACAACTCGTGCAGGAGCTCTTTCTGAACGCCTTCGACAACGAGTGGCTTAGGCTCATGGATGACCAAGCGCGTTGCACCCTGCCCGCCGGCCGCCTCGTGGTGGCCACTGACGCACACGTCGTGTCGCCCCTCTTTTTTCCCGGTGGCGATATCGGTGCGCTGTCTGTGCATGGAACGGTCAATGATGTGGCCATGGCGGGCGCCAAGCCCATGTATTTGACGGCGGCGTTCATCATAGAGGAAGGCTTTGCGCTTGCCAGCCTAAAGAGGGTCGTCGATTCCATGGCGCAAGCGGCCCGATCTGCGCAGGTCGCGGTGATTGCGGGCGATACCAAGGTCGTTGAGCGGGGCAAGGGTGATGGGCTTTTCATCACCACCACCGGGGTAGGTGTGGTCGATCCCGCGCTCGACATTCATGTTCACCGGGCACAGCCCCAGGATTGCATTTTGATCAGCGGTTCGATCGGTGACCATGGCATCGCGATTATGTCGGAGCGCGAACATCTGTCATTCCAAACCACCATCCTATCTGATACGGCGGCTTTGCATGGGCTTGTGGCGGATATGGTGCGGGTTGTGCCAGACATTCATTGCCTGCGCGATCCCACGCGCGGGGGGCTTGCCACGGCGCTCAACGAGATCGCCGATCAGTCGGACGTCGGCATGCGTATTCAGGAGGCGGCCATCCCGATTCGCGCCGAGGTGCGCGCGGCCTGCGAGTTCCTGGGTTTGGATCCTTTGTATATCGCCAATGAAGGCAAGCTCATCGCCATATGTCCCCCAGAGCAGGCAAACACATTGCTTGCCGTTATGCGACGACATCCGCTGGGCGTGCAGTCGGCAATCATAGGAACAGTGGTCGCCGATCCATTGCACTTTGTGGAAATGGAGACCGCGTTCGGTGGCACGCGCATGGTCGACTGGCTCACTGGCGATCCACTGCCGCGGATTTGCTGAGGCGCCATGCGCATCATGTTACTCGTGGAAGCGTTTAACAGCCTGAGTCAGCGGGTTTATGGGGAGCTTGTCCGTTGCGGGCACGAACTCGCCGTGGAATTCGATGTCAATACGGAGTCTACGCAACAGGGTGTCGCGCTCTTTAAGCCAGACGTGATCGTAGCCCCTTACCTCAAGCGGGCCATTCCGCGCACGGTTTGGAGCCGCTACCCATGCCTTATCATCCATCCCGGAATTCCCGGCGATCGCGGGCCCTCGGCCCTCGACTGGGCCATCCTCGAGGGACGCCGCGAATGGGGGGTTACCGTATTGCAGGCCAATGAAGAACTGGATGCGGGGGACATCTGGGCCTTTGAGACATTTCCCCTGCGCATCGCCCCCAAAAGCAGCATTTACAGGAATGAGGTGACCGAGGCGGCCGTCAAAGCGCTATGCCGGGCGTTGACGTCGTACAAGCGAGGGGTTCTGCGACCGCTGTCACAACGCGATACCACTTTGGGCGCGGGGATCTTGCGGGGCTACCACCGGCCCGCAATGATGCAGGTGGATCGTGCGATCGATTGGGGCCAGGATACCACGGAGGTCATTCTAAGGAAGATTTACGCGTCGGACAGCGCGCCGGGCGTGCGCGACTGGCTGTGCGGCCGCACCGTGTATCTGTACGGCGCGTGGAAAGAGGCGACGTTACGCGGCATCCCCGGGGCGCTGCTTGGGCAACGGGATGGCGCCGTTTGCCGCGCGACTGTCGACGGTGCTGTCTGGATCACGCATATGCAGGCCGTGCAACAGGATGGGCGTGGACTTAAGCTGCCTGCGACCGCGGTGCTTGGCGATGCTGTCGCCGATGTGCCATGCATTCCCATTGTACAAAATTCGACGGAAACGTGGCGAGAGATCGTGCGCGAGCAAGAGGGCGCTGTCTGCCATCTGCATTTCCCGTTCTACAATGGCGCCATGAGCGCCGACCAATGCCGCCGTCTTACTGATGAATATAAGCGGGCGAAAGAAAGCGATGCGCGCGTCATCGTCTTGCACGGAGGGCCGGATCATTGGTCCAATGGCATCCATCTCCATGTGATCGAGGCGTCAGAAAGTCCGGCGGACGAGTCGTGGCGAAACATTGAGGCCATGAATGATCTCGTGCTTGAAATCCTCTCGACGACCCGTCAGATGACGATTGCAGCACTTTGCGCAAATGCGGGGGCCGGCGGTGTGTTTCTCGCGCTTGCGGCCGACGCCGTATACGCGCGACAAGGCGTGGTTTTGAATCCCCACTACAAGAACATGGGCAACCTGTATGGCTCGGAGTACTGGACTTATCTCTTGCCGCGACGCCTTGATGCCGAGGAAAGTGACTGGCTGCTACAGGGGCGGCTACCAATAACGGCCGCGAAGGCCGTGGCGGTAGGGCTGATCGACGGCGCCCTTGGGCGTACGCCGGCCGAATTCAGAGATATGATCGCACGGCTTGCGCGAGCGTGGGCGCATCCAGACTTCTGGTCGGCGCGGCTTTCGGCCAAGGTGGCCAGGCGCGAGGAGGACGAGGCGAGGCGGCCGCTTGGCGCATACAGGGCCGCCGAGTTAGCCCATATGCGCCGCAATTTTTACGGGTTCGACCGCAGCTACCACGTGGCGCGCTATCACTTCGTGCACAAGACATTGCATGCACACACACCCTTGTATTTGGCCACGCACCGCCGCGCGCGGCCATTGACCCAGGCACAAGAGGGTACCTCATGAGCGCAACGGCGATCAGAGGGCGGCGCCGTTTTGAGGGATCTCTCGGTGTCGTGGGCGCACTGAACGTACTGGCCCTGATCGGCCTTTGGAATCTGCATAGCCTTGGACCGGCATTGGTAGGTATGGGGCTGCTCGCTTATTTCTTTGGATTGCGTCATGCGCTGGATATTGACCACATCACCGCTATCGACACCGTTGCGCGTACATTGCGAGACCAGAACCGGAAATCGTCGTCCGTTGGTCTCTATTTTTCTCTGGGTCATTCTTCGGTCGTGATTTTGTTGTCGCTTTTTGTGGCTACAATCGCGCGCTCCCACTCTGAAACCATGACGTGGCTGTCACGGACGGGGTCGGTCGTCGGCACAGTCATATCCGCCGCATTTCTTCTCCTTATGGGGCTTGCTAATGCCTCAATATTGCTGCGCCTTGCGCGAAAGGCGCGGGGCGGGCAGCGGGCTACGCCTTCGCCGGCGCCGGAGGCTATGGCCGGAGGCCTTTTCATGCGCATGTTTTCGCTTGTGTTCCGTTTAGTGCGCCGCCAGTGGCATATGTATGGTGTCGGTTTTTTGTTTGGGCTGGGATTTGATACAGCAAGCGAAATTGCCGTGTTAAGCGTGTCTGCGTCCATGGCCCATAACGGCGTGGCGTCCTTGCGGCAAATTATGATTTTCCCTCTTCTTTTTACCGCCGGCATGAGTCTGCTCGACACCCTCGACGGCATTGCGGTGGCGCGCATGTACGACTGGGCGGTGCGATATCCCTCGCAAAGAGGCCGCCTAAACATGGCGTTCACCGGCGTCGGCGTGCTGGTGGCGCTTGTGGTCAGCATTTCAGAGTGGGCACAGTTATGGGTAGCGCACAGTGGAGCTGCGCTATGGAAAGGGCTGGACGGGGTCGGATTTAGCGCCGCGGGCGGTCTCTTTACGGCGCTTCTTATGGGTATCTGGCTCATGGGTTGGCTCTGGTATCGGCGGGACGGCACGGATGCGGAGCGCGATTTTGTGGAGACAGGCCCTCTCAGCGCCGCGCGCCAGGGAGAGCCAGGTGGGGACGTATAGCCCGTAGGATCAGGGGTTCCGTCGGCCGTGAGCGCATGGCTCGCCTAAATGCTTCGTCAAGGCGCGGGAACGACGCTGTGCCTTACAAGAAGCGGGCCTAAAATCATCGGGCAATAATAGGCCCTTCTTGACGGAGTGATGCACTTTACAAACGCGATGGATAGCCCGTCGCATGCCATGCGCAAGACAATATGGGAGGCTGTCAGATCATGGCTTCAGTTTTTAGAAGACAAATGGTCAATACCTCGGCCTTATGGGGCATGCCGCACAAAAAGGCGTTGTTTGCCGCCCACAATGAAGCCGTGGTCCTCGCGCTTTTTCAAGGTGCCGTCGACACCGGCCGCCCGCCGCTGCAATATGCCCGCTAGCGGGTGCCTCCCGCTTCGTAGGCGGCAAGTGGCGCACCATGCTGGCGCGCATAGCGCGCCAGATAACGGCGCATGGCGGCATAGGCGGCC
>JAJYPQ010000352.1 GCA_021795255.1 Pseudomonadota bacterium | reverse complement strand
CTGGCCGTTCTCTGCGCCGAGCGAGAGAAGGCGCAGATCAGTGGGGCGCCAACGGCCAAGGTGAACGAAGAGGTTCACACGGAAGCCAAGCCCGCTGTCATGGCGCTTAATCAATGACATCTCTCCCGGAGACGGATCACCGCGCGCTGATTTTGATCGAATCATCGGGGTTGCGGGACCGTCTTCGGGAGATCGTCGGGTTTCCTGTGTTCGCTACCGGTGGTCATATCTTTCGTGACGTCCCATTGGGTGAGGGGCCGGTGTTCGATCGCGAGGGCATGGCGCGGCGGATCCCGCGCCACATCGCCACGATGAAAGCCCTCTGGGAAATGTTGAGCCGTCCCTGGGAGGCGTTGCTGATCGCTACGGATCCGGATGATGAAGGCGACGTCATTGCCGCGGATTTGGTGGATATTGCGCGGACCACATGCCCGCACGCCGCCTTATTTCGGGTTCATTGGCAGACCATCGAAAAGGAGGCCGTCCATCACGCCCTCGGGCAAGCCACCGAAATCAACCCCTTGAAAGATCCGCCCCTGGGGGCTGCCGGCCTGGCGCGCGCCACCATCGACCGTATCCTGATCGAGCAGGCCCAGCGGGTGCCAGGAGCCGGGCGCGTGGCGGGCCCGTTACTGGATGCGCTGGCACAATCTGATTTGCCGGCAGGGCCGCCAAGGCTCGCCTTTGATCGCCCGTGGACGCTTCGCGATCTTTTGGTTATGGGGCGTGGAGCGGATACCGGTCAGCGCTATGATCTCGCCGAATCCCTCTATTTGAGCGGACGCCTGTCCTATCCACGGACCGCGGCTCAGGCTTACTGGCCGGAAACACAGGCGATCCTGGTCGACCGTGCCCCCACGCGCTCGGCCCAATCCCTTCCGACGTCCCTCCCGTTGTCTGTGCCCCACGAGGCCTTATGGGCTACGGGACCGGTACTCCTCGATACGTGTCCCGACATGCTCTCGGCCCCCGACGCGGTTTTAGCGTCCGTGATGGCAGCGGCCTGGGTCTCGCAAGGCATTGTCTCGCCAGAAGACTTGCCGGCACCCCCTACGGCTGCCACAGGTATTGACGCGCGACTGGTGGACTGGCAGGCCCGTGAAGGCTTGGGGCGCCCCTCGACCTGGGGTCAACGGGCTATGATGTTCTGTCAGAGAGGGTGGGTAACGCCCGAGGGGGCGCTCACCCCAAAGGGACTGCGGGTCTACCAGCAGGTTCCTGATCTTCTGCGTAACGCGGCGTTTTCGCGAGCCATTGAGTCTCATATTGCTGAAAGAGCTGCTGCAGGATGGGATGCTCGCGCCATTGTGATGTCGGCCTTTGCCCGCTTCAGTCCCGATTTGGCTCCGCCGCCTTCGCAGTTGTGTGATCGTGCATTGAATCAGCATGTTAGCAGCGGTAGTCATGTTGTTGACTACGCCAAAGATGAGGGCGGGACTTGCGAACTAAGTCAACCTCATAGTGTGTAGCACAGACAAATCGCGTCCATATTTGTGCGGCGCGCACCAGTAAGTGAAACTATAGTTATACAAATCCCCGGGGGCAACGGTGCTCTAATGTTACAATTTTTTAGTGGCAGATCACAAAAACGACTACCATTTCGGTTCATCATGGAAATAGCAAGAGAGATCGCCAATAAAGAGCCTGCCGCTTTGATTTCTCTCATTAAGGCATTACTGCGTCCGTTACAGTCAGAGCGCATGGTGGTGCTCACGGAACAGTCGGCCCATGACGTACCCCGTTGTATCGATGGGGTGTCATTTTTCTTTGATCTTGTTAACTACCTAAATAACGAGACCATTTCTCGTTATTTGGTCACTCCAACACCCGTTATAACGGTCAATCTTTCACACGACATTGTTCTTCCGACGGCATGGGATCGTCATCGTTACAGTCGGGCTCTCGCTTACATTGGTGCCGGAAAACAGCATGGGGCCTGGAAGCAGGATACGAATCACCGTGTATCGGTCTGGTTGCCGTGGGGTATTGGCTTTGTCTTGGGGGGAAACCACTCCATTACATCAGGAATACTGTCTGGCGAGGGGTTTGTGACCGCTGCCGAGGTTTATGACTTGAATCCGTTATTTGATCTTGTGGAGAGTGATGGAATCTATTATCGAGATCGGCAAACACAAAAACGATTGTCGCGAGTCGAGGATTGTCGTCGTGCAGCTGTATTTGAAATTGGCCGTCTTATGCACCAACACGGTGTGTGTGCTTTCGCAGTGCAGTAATTTTCCGGTTCCCTCCGAAATCGCATCCTAGACCGACCCGCGCCGGGAGACCGGGGAAGGATCACCTCCACCTTGATCGTCTCGCCTCCTGCGGTAGAGTCCACGGACGTGGTGTAAATCCCTCGGCCGATAAGGAGGGGGGAGATGAGGTCATCGAGTAAGTCCGGTAAGGTTGTGTTTGCGAGAACATAACCCAAAAAGGAAATACCCGATGACCAAGCAAAGCATGAATCTGATTGAGGCGGCGGGCAAGTGCGGAGATGAGGACCTGCTGCGGCAGTTGGCGGAGACGGCGTTGACGAAGCTTATGGAATTTGAGGTCGAGAACCGGGTCGGGGCGGCCCGCCACGAGCGGAGCGGGGAGCGAACCGTCTACCGCAACGGCTATCGGGAACGGACCTTGGAGACGCGGCTCGGGACCCTGGAACTTGCCATCCCCAAGCTGCGGCAAGGGAGCTATTTCCCGTCGTTTCTTGAGCCGCGCAGGCTCTCCGAACGGGCCCTGACCGCCGTTATCCAGCAGGCCTGGGTCGGAGGCGTGTCCACCCGCAAAATGGACGATCTGGTGCGTGCCATGGGGTGCGAGGGGATCTCGAAGAGCCAGGTGTCGGCGCTTTGTGAAAGTCTCGACGAGCGGGTCCAGGACTTCCTGAACCGCCCGCTCGACGGCGAGTGGCCCTACGTCTGGCTCGACGCCACCTACCTCAAGGTCCGCGCGGGGGGCCGCGTGGTGTCCGTCGCCGCCATAATCGCCACAGGCGTCAATGGCGACGGGCAGCGCGAGATCCTGGGGCTGGGCTTGGGCCCGTCCGAGGCCCGCGAGTTCTGGGTGACCTTCCTGCGCTCCCTGGTGGCTCGCGGGCTTACCGGCGTGAAGCTCGTGATCTCGGATGCCCACGAGGGTCTGAAGGGCGCAATCGCCCAGGCCCTGACCGCGACCTGGCAGCGTTGCCGTGTCCACTTCACACGCAATGTGCAGGCCTGCGTGCCCCGCTCGCACGCCGGCATGGTGACCGCGCTCTTGAGGCAGGTCTTCAGCCAACCGGACCAGGCCACGGCACGTACCCTGTGGCGCCAGGTCGCCGACCAGCTGCGCCCAAAGTACCCGCGGGCCGCAAGCCTACTCGATGAGGCCGAGGACGATGTACTGGCCTTCATGGGCTTCCCTGCGGCCCACCGTGTGAAGATCCACTCGACCAATCCCCTCGAGCGGCTGAACAAGGAGGTCAAACGCCGTGCGAACGTGGTCGGGATCTTCCCGAATGAGGACAGCATCATGCGCCTTGTGGGCGCCATCCTCATGGAGCAACAAGACGACTGGATTCAGGCGAAGCGCTACCTGACCCTAGGGACCTTAGCGGAAGTGGTGCCACTCTCCGGGCTTGAACTAAAGCCCTCGGCAGTGGCGTAACGAGGAACAACCGAACCGGAAGCTCGATAAAGAATTTACACCACTTGACAGGACGCTACCGTCGCCGCTCCCGCGTGTACTGTGATATCGCTTCTCGGGGCCACTGTCACCGGCACGAAGGACCGACTCACGGGCTGCTCGGACTGCGCGCCGCAAAGGCGCCGCTTCCAATAATGGAAACTGGACAATGCCATGCCCTGCGCACGGCAAAATTCACGGGTCGGTAGTTGGCTTGCGGCCTGCTCGGTAATGAGCCGTTGCCATTCTGCGGGGCTTCGCCTAGCTGCCATGGTGGGTCTCTCCTCAAGCATGGGGAACCACACCGTATACGGAATCAGATGCCCTTGGGGAGGGTGCGGTTTACGTGGCGCTTACCGATATCGTTTAGACGCTTTAGCTGGTCTGTCGGTAAGCCCGGCTTCCTCGTGGCATTCGAGCTTATGTAACTTTGCCGCGCACGGGCCCTTATTCGTGTCCTATCATCCTCTGTCGGCAACCGGTGTTTACCCCGATTAAAGGGCGTCAGACAGGCTACGGGATCGGGGTCGAGAAGCACGGTCCAAATTTGATCTGTGTCCCCGGTACGAGAACCGTGGTGCGCGACCTTATAGGCCGTAGACGGCCTTCGGTCTTTACACCAACAATCCGCCACAACCGCAGATCATCCGTGTACCTGATGGTCTTCGAGGTCCGCGCCTAATAAAATGGCATCGTCACCGAAATCGATATGGATGACAACAGCTTCAATATTGGGCGCTAATTCCGTCGCGTGTTTGATTGGTGTACCCCCCTGAGGTGCTGGGAGGTACGACGCCATACGAGCGATGGATTGGCTAACGGCGGCCGACACCGGCGAAAGAGCCGTTGCTCGCACTTGTCGGCCCGCTAGCGTTCTCTCGAAAATTGTACTGCGTTGCTGCACATGAAATACGACATCCCGTTGCTTGACGACATCAAAGAGTTCCTTCGTGCCACGAGCCTGCCCCGGCGCGCTGCTACCACTGTAGGCTGCTAAAAAAGAGGCAGCCTCAGTATCGTTAAAGATAGAGGAAATAAAAAACTCGGCACTTCTGTAGTGCTCTGATATTTGTGAAATGCCCCGCACATGGTCGTCATGCCAATGGGAGGCAATAATGGCTTTTACGTGAGCCGGATTCACGTTAAGACGATCAAGATAGGTTAACGAGGCGGGCTTTTTTGAATCGGGGTCAATACACGAATCGACCAGC
>JAJYPQ010000351.1 GCA_021795255.1 Pseudomonadota bacterium | reverse complement strand
ACAAGACCATGCCCAAACCGAGATGGGCTACGGGCGTGTAGGCGGCCGCCACTTGGCGCTTTTGATAGTTTTGTCTTACAGTAAAACCCGCGCGGCCGGCCAGAGCATAGCTCATAGGGAGGACCCGACCGGCCAAAGATCGGGCCATGATGGGGATCGGGTAATGAGGCTGAGCGGTGTTCGGGAAACAGGCCATGAGCCGTCCCTGGGGGGCGCACAAGGTGAGATTCGCCGATACGTTGAGCGCCTTTACAGCACGAAATAGGGAATCGAACGCCGGCAAGCGGATCTCCGCCGCAAGCTTCCCGATCGGCCGCCCGTGTTGCCTGACCAGCACGCGCCTTTGAAACACAAAACCCAAGCGCGGGGTCCAAAGGAGTTGCGCCCGGGAGAAGCCATGAAGACGGACGACGCGCTGCGGATGTTTCGTAAACCGTCCCGCGTACCCGATCGGCGTCCCTTGGCGGGTCCGCAGAATAATGGCGGAAAACCCCAAACGCAAAAGCGAGTGCAGGCCGGTCGTCAACAGCGGAGACACGGGCTGGCCGCGGTCCCCGGCCGCGACCTGAGACACCAGGAACGAGCGGCTTGCTATAAGCTCTACCTCGTGGTTCGCTTGCGTGAGATCGCGAGCGACTCCATGGGCACGAACGGCCAGATTGGATTCTAGGCTCCGCCGGAGCAGATTTTCGGTCACGCCGCGCATCACCCAAAAAACCGAAAGCCCGACCACGAGACCCACGGCCACGACGATGACCACCGCCAAACGGTTAATCTCGTTCTCTCTACTTCTTGTCGCCACCAACCCCTCCGAGCCGGCCCGTCATCCCGACGCTTATTCTGACGTCCGGACCCAAATTCAGCCGCAAAACATCTGAAGATTGCTGCGCCCTCGCCCCCCCTTTTTTTGGGCTCTTTTTTAGGCCCCGGGGTACCCGAACGTCGGGCCAGTCACCAATAGCCAGACGCACGGCGGATGCATGATCTAGTATAGATGCTTTTCCGGCCACCGGGCGCAAGCCTTACTGGATTCGCAACGCCGCCTTTGTTCGTCGCAAGCACGCAGGCTTAGTGCCCCCCACAGCTCCTGAGAACGCCACCTGAAAAGCGCCAGGAAGGTTCTGTTTGCCTGTCAACAGGCACGTACCGCCCTTAATGTCACTGTTTTCCGATACTGACGTTCCCTATACTCGCGCCCTATGGAGACACTGCATGGATGAGACTCCTCAGATCGTCGTCCTCGTGAACCCCAGCGACTGCGGACGCAAACTTGTGCCGTGGTTACGGGAACCCAAAGCGCGAATCATTCGCATCGGTATCTCGCCGAACGGTATCCATAGAGAGGCGGCGCTTTGCGTGGTCTCGCGTGGCCGGTATCCCCGTGTAAAGGCCCACAGACGGGCACCTAGCCGCTCCATGCCCAGTCGCGCCCGGGAACGAAGCCAAGCGCTGATACTGGCGCTAGCGGCCTTGATCACTGATCTTCTTGGTATTGAAGGACAAGACCTCGTGGCGCAGCGTGCGCAGGCCGCTCTATTACGCTTCCCGGGCGTGCTCGACGTCGCCGTGATTTTATATAACGAACACCATAGCGCTTCGCGCCAGGGGGGAGTTGCGAGCACCGAACACTTGTGGCGGGTCGGACGGACGCGTCATCAAAGGCGGGGCAAAAACGTCACCCACCACACGCAAGGTCCGCGTGCCGTCATTTCTCTCTTGGATGGCCATCGCACCATAGGCTTTATCGACCTTATGGCCACCTGGGAAGCCCTCACGCCACCGATACGGTATACCTTACTCGCGGCCGGCTGCAGCATCACAAGCGCTTTAGAAAGGGAGCGCTGGCGCGTTCGTCTCGAGCGCTTACGCTACCTACACTCGCGGCGCACCGCGGAACTTTCAGCCGAAATTGCCGAGCGCCAAAGAACGGAACAAGAGTTACGACGGTTTTCTATCGCGATCGAGCAATCGGGGGACTCGGTTTTTATTACCGATACGCGCGGCATCATACGCTATGTCAACAAGGCCTTCGAGACCACCACCGGTTACGGCCGAGACGAAGCGATAGGGCGGACGCCGCGCATTTTGCGCTCGGGCCGCCACTCACGGGCGTTTTACAGCCATTTGTGGCACACCATTCGCGAGGGGTCGGTATACCGGGAGGTGTTCACGAACCGGCGCAAGGGGGGATCGCTCTACTACGAGCAGACCACCATCACGCCGCTGCGCGACACTCACGGCAGTATCACCTATTACGTGTCGACCGGCAAAGACATTACCGAGCATCTGGCAACCGAGGAACGGATCCAGTATCTCGCCCACCATGACCCGCTTACAAACTTGCCGACCCGTACATTTTTCGCTGAAAAAATTGATCAGGCGGTCGGGGTGGCCATGCAAAACCAGCAACCTCTGGCGATCCTTATCTTCGATCTCGATCGCTTCCGACGCGTAAACGACACGTTCGGACCTCTGGTGGGTGATCAAGTGGTGCAGGAATTTTCGCACCGCCTGCGGACGATCCTTGGCAAACAAGCCCTCGTAGCGCGGATTGGGGGTGACGGGTTCGCGGCGCTTTTGGAACGCGTACAAGACGCCCAGGAAGTGAGCGTGTTCGCCGATCACATCGCAGCTTTGGTAGCTGACCCGTTCGTCGTAGACGGCCATGAATTTTTTCTGACAGTGAGCACAGGGGTCAGTCTGTTCCCAGACAACGGCCAAGATGCTCAAGCACTGATCCGCAACGCAGGAAGCGCCCTCAATAGAGCCAAACGACGCGGCGGTAATGCCCACGAGTTCTACACCACCGACATGAACTCGCGGGCTCTCGAACGACTGACACTCGAGAGTCGCCTGCGCCGGGCGCTTGAACGCGACGAGTTGCGCCTATTCTATCAACCGCAAAAGGACATCAAGACTGGCCACATCGTAGGCGCAGAAGCGCTCATGCGGTGGAAGCAAGCGGACGGAGCCATAGTGAGCCCGGCGGGCTTTATCCCGCTCATGGAGGAGACCGGCCTGATAGTGCCCGTAGGGGAGTGGGCCTTGCGCACGGCACTTGCACAAATGGACATCTGGCGAGTGGGGGGATTCAAGAACATGCGAATATCGGTCAACATTTCAGGGCGCCAGTTTCGCCATCGAGGCCTGCTCGCAACTTTGGCCGATATTCTTGAGGCGTGCCCCAACACCGAAGGACTTCTGGAACTTGAGCTGACCGAATCGGTCCTAATGGAGAACGCCCAGGGGGCCATAGACATGCTAGAAGCGCTGAGCGAGATGGGTATCCGGCTCGCGATTGATGATTTTGGGACCGGCTACTCATCTTTGAGCTACCTCAAGCGTTTTCCCTTGAATGCCCTCAAAATCGATCAATCGTTTGTGTCCGATCTCAGCCACCATAGCGATGGCGGCGCCATTACGAGCGCCATTATCACCTTGGGACACGAACTGGGTCTGGACATAGTCGCCGAGGGCGTGGAAACCGAAGAGCAGATGAGCTTTCTTAGACGCCAGCATTGCGATTTTGCCCAAGGTTATCTTGTGGGCCGGCCGCTCTCAGGCCCCGAAACCACCGAGTTTTTTCGGTCCCAGGCCTAAGCCGGGGGCCACCAGGGCGACTCCAAGCTATGCTGGGAGTATGACCGTTTTCCCCCTCTCACCCTTACGGGCAAAAGGAACGATTGCTCGAAGGCCTATACCCAGACAATCTTCCCAACTCGTAAAGCGAGCCGTTCGTCTCCGCAAACTTTCTCGTGAGCCTGAACAGGCGCATAGCCGTATGTGACGACAACGACCCCCCAAAACCCCCACCAACGACCGCGGCTGGCGGCTCTACATCGAGCTTCTTGTGTAAGCCGACCATACTGACGACCAGGCACCACGCTCAATCGATAGCCTTAGGTGCCCAATCCAACAAGATGACAGCCACCCATAGACGCTACCTGGATCTGCGCAACTATCGGCGCACACAGAGGCTGAACAGCCATCCGATCTGTATTGTGGTCAGTTCGCAGCTCAATTTCCGCGCCGAAGCCCTTAAGGGGGCGTACCCCGGCGCCATCGTGGCGATCACCACCCAAAAGGACGGGTGTTCGGTATCGTCGGCTGGCAACGCCGGCATTGAGACCATCCTAGTCGGCACCGAGTCTACCGTGACTGGTCGCGTCCTCACGGACATTTTTTGCGAACGCGGTCTGCGACGAATCTATAGGGTGGGCGGTCTGCGACCCTTTCGCGCCCTGCTCTCAGACCAAGTGGTCCATAGGCTCGGTCTCACTCTGGCCGGACGTCTGAGTGGCGGCAATGATATAGAAATTCCTGTGCATGGTCCGCTTTTTGCGACACCGCTAGCGCCTACGTCCGCCATTTACCCTTGGATCGCGACACTTCTTCGCAACCGATGTTCGCCTGTTACGGTTCCGCTGCACGTTGACTCGCAAGAACGCCGTTTCTATGATGGCGCATAAGCCTTCATCATTAAAGAGACAAAGCATGCCCCTTCGCTCGATTGTGGTCGCTGCGCTGATCACCCTCCTCGCCTCCGGCATAGCTCCCATAGCACTTGCCAAGATGCCGACCATGGCGGGTATGACACAAAGCCGCGGCGTGACACAAGGGGTCGGCGGGCAAAACGAGCTGTTATGGAGCAAGGCCCGCCAAACGCTCACCGCGTCCATCCATGAAGGGTGGGTTCATGGACGGACTGTCAGCTTTCGCGGTCGGACTATTACCCTGCGTATCGTGGCCAATGCCCCCCACCACCCCGACATGAGCTTTGAGGCCGGCGGACTCACCAACCCGACGATTTCCGTAGACCAAGGAAGCCAGATTACCCTGACTTTGCTCAACATGGATTATGGCCCGGGCATGGCCCATGG
>JAJYPQ010000350.1 GCA_021795255.1 Pseudomonadota bacterium | reverse complement strand
GATCTCCTAGGCTCAACGGCTTGGCGATCTCCTCGACCATCGTCATGAGAATATTGACGGGAAAGAGGTAGGGCCCGAACGGGTGGACCAGGAAGGTCTTGAGATAACCCCAAAGACCCTTGCTCCGGATGTGGTAGTAGAGCGTGAGAAGAAACACGCTGAGCGCGAGCCCAAGGGTTGTGTAAGGGTCGGCCGTGGGCGTGGACCGGAAGTGCTGTACGCCAAAGGTGCGGGCGATCATAGGCAATAGGTCGACCGGCAAAAGATCCATGGCGTTCATAACAAAAACCCACAAAAACACCGTAAACGCGAGTGGGCCTATCAGTGGATCGGCGACCGGGAAAATACCTTTGACCTGATCATCGACAAACTCCAACAAGGCCTCGAGGACGTTCTGGAGGCCATGTGGCACCCCATCGTCCAGACGCCGGCCCACGCCCCAGCCGACCAAAACAAGGGCCGCCCCCAACACCCAGCCGACTATCAGAGTATCTAAATGAAGAGACCAGAATCCGTGACCTATGGTCAGGTTCTTGAGGTGGTCCTCCATAAAGATGATGGCCTTGGTGCTCATAGTCTTGACTGGATTCCTGGGGCCATGAAGGCCATCTGACCTAAGGCGAAGGCCGCTAGAAAAGGAAGTGGCGATAGATCGAAGATCCCCAGACCCAGCCCCAATAAGGCCAGAGCCAGAACAAAACGCCCGGCCGCTCCGCCGTATAGCCACAATTGCGCTTGCGCGGGGCTCCGACGGACGTCAGCACGGCCAATGGTGAGAGCCAGGACGAGGGTCCCTAACATGGCCACCGCGCCACCTGCGAGGGCCGAGCCAAACAACTCAAGCGGGCCGCTATGAGCCGTCCCTAACGCGCCAACAAGCCCAACGGCCACGCTCAAACCGGCCTGCCACCGGAGTACGCGTCGCACCCCTTTGGGCAATGTCTCGGCAGCATAGGTCATTATTGTCCCTATTCGGGGGCGTTTAAGCGGCCGCGCAGTATAGGGGTCCTCTTATGTCGGGGTCAACGCCACCAGTTTAGCCCAGCGACACGGTTTTGTAGATACATCCGAGGACCGCTCATGATGGCGGCCCGAGGAGACCTTGGGCCAAGGCCGCGGCCCGCGCACGCTCTTCCGGCGTCAGAAGAGCCGCAGTGCGTTTGGCGAGCACCGCGGCTCTTCTGACGTGCGGCGCGGCGCGCTCGTACCAGGCCAGGGCGTGAATCAGGTGATTGGGCCGGCCCACGCCGTACTGATAGAGCTCCCCAAGCTGGAATTCGGCCTGGGGGCTCCCCTTCTCCGCTTGACGGCGCAAGGTCTTGAGACCCGCATGGGCCCCGCACGCAACGCCTCCGAGGGCCAAAACGACAGCGGCTGCGATCCACGGCTTCATTGACACACCCCCCTCTAAGAAATCCGGCCGAGCAGGCCTTCGAGCTCGTCCATACTATGATAGTCGATCGTGATGCGCCCGGCGCCTGCCCGTTTGGCTTGGATACGAACTCGTGCCCCGAGCGTTTCGCTCAGGCGCTGCTCTAAGGCCGCCACATCGGGGTCCGCGGGAGCGGGCTTTGCAGGGGGAGTACGGCCATATTGCTGAACTCGCCGCTCGGTCTCGCGCACGCTGAGCCCACCGGCCACGATGTCTTGCGCCAGGGACAATTGGGCCGCGCGCGGCAAAGCGAGTAGGGCGCGCCCGTGCCCCATTTCGAGTTGCCCCGTCTCGAGCTGCTCGCGCACTTCACCCTCAAGAGCCAAGAGCCGCAAAAGATTGGTCACGGCCGCCCGCGACCGGCCGATGTGAGTGGCGATCTCCTGGTGGGTCAGATGGAATTCGTCCTGCAAACGCTTAAGGCCGGCGGCCTCCTCGATTGGGCTCAATCCTTCGCGCTGGATGTTCTCGATCAAGGCCACCGCCATGGCGGCCTGATCGGGTATGTCGCGTACGATAACCGGCACCTCGCTTAAGCCCGCGAGCTGCGCCGCCCGCCACCGGCGTTCGCCGGCGATGATCTCAAAACCCTCATTGAGCGGACGCACAAGAATCGGCTGCACTACCCCCTGGGCTCGTATCGATTCGGCCAGCTCGTTCAAGGCCTCGGGGGCCATGTGGGTGCGCGGTTGATAACGGCCGCGCTGTAGTCGCTCTATGGGCAGAACTCTAAAAACTTCGGCGGCCGAGCTGGCCGGAGGGGGGTGGTCGCCGAAAAGCGCGTCAAGTCCGCGCCCGAGGCGCGGCTTTTTCTCTTTCATGAAGAGGTTTCTCCTAGCGGATGGAGCGATTCCCGCGCCAACATTTCGCCTGCCAGGGACAGATAGGCTTGGGCCCCCTTCGACGTTCTATCGTACTGAAGTACTGGCTGGCCGTGACTCGGGGCCTCCGCCAAGCGGACGTTACGCGGGATGACAGTCTGAAAGAGCTGCGCACCGAAATGCCGCACGAGTTGATCTGACACCTCGACCGCCAAGCTATTGCGAGCATCAAACATGGTCCGTAAAAGGCCCTCGATCGTGAGTCCAGCGTTAAACGAAGAGCGCACCCGCCGGATGGTCGCGAGCAGAGCAGTCAAACCCTCGAGCGCGTAGTACTCGCACTGCATCGGAATCAACACCGAATGGGCGGCCACGAGGGCGTTGACGGTCAGAAGACTGAGCGCCGGGGGACAGTCAATATAAATGTAATCATAAGTGCCATGCAAAGGCTTAAGCGCGCTGGCAAGCCGTCTTTCCCGCTGGGCCACCGAGGCTAACTCCAGCTCGGCGCCCGACAGGTCGGCATGGGCCGCCAGGAGGTCATAGCCGCACGAAAGACGCACGATAGCGCTCGTGGCCTCCGCATCCGCCAACAAGACGTCATAGATCCCGGCCTCGGTCTCGGTCACCCCGCTTCCCATCGTCGCATTGCCCTGGGGGTCCAGGTCGATCAAAAGCACGCGTCGACCCTGCTCGCCAAGCGCGGCCGCGACATTGATGCTGGTCGTGGTTTTGCCCACGCCGCCCTTTTGATTGGCCACCGCGATGATGCGCGTCATGCCGTGCGCGCCAATACCACGAGATGACGCTTCGCCTCAAGACCGGGCACATGCAGGACGTGGGCCGCAGCGACCCGGTAAGGGGCGCTTATCGCGGCGACCTCTTCTGTGGGAAACGCACCCTTCATGGCGACCACGACCCCGTTGGGCGCCAAGAGATGATCGGTCGCCGTAACGATGTCGTGGAGGCTCGCAAAGGCCCGCGCTATGACCACGTTGTAGGGCGCGGCGGGTTTATAGTCCTCCACGCGCTGGCACACGAGCGCCACATCCGGGAGCCCCAATTGCGCCGTCACCTCGGTGAGAAAATCGATTCGCTTATGGGACCGGTCCAATAAGGTCAGACGCCGCTTTGGCTCGACAAGGGCCAGCGGGATACCGGGGAGACCCGCACCGCTGCCGACATCCACGACCGTCCCCGCCGGGAGATGTGGGAGCACGGCGAGGCTGTCTAAGACGTGCCGCGTCACCATCTCCTCGGGGTCGCGGATGGCGGTGAGATTAAACACCCGGTTCCAGCGACCCATAATCTCGAGATACGTCATAAGGCGCTCACGAACCTCTGTGTCCAAAGACAGACCGAGCGTCTGAGCGCCCTCCGCTAAGCGGAGCGCGGCGCGGCGCCATGAGGCTGCGTCGGTCGCCTCCATGTCAGGCTCGCAAGCGCTTTAAGTGGACGAGCAGGATGGAAACAGCGGCCGGGGTCATGCCCGGCAACCGGGCGGCCTGTCCGAGGGTCGCCGGCCTGTGACGTATGAGCTTTTGGCGGGCCTCGATCGACAGGCCGTGCACCGTCTGATAATCGAGGTCCGACGGCAAGACCAGCTGCTCGTGGCGAGCCTGTCTTGAGATCTCGTCGTCTTGCCGGGCGATGTAGCCCTCATATTTCACGGTGATCTCCAATTGCTGTCGGGCCTTCTGGTCGGAAAGCCCCAGCGCCTCATTGTCGACCAGGCTTAGGACATCGTCATAGCTCACCCCCGGCCGCTTCAAGAGCTCCAAGGCCTGATGTTCGCGCGCCAGGTCCTGGCCTAGGACCTGGCGGGCCCGATCTCCCGGGCGCACCAGGGCAGCCCGCAGGCGTGCCTTCTCGGCATCCACCTGCGCATTGCGTTGCCTGATGTCCTCGTAGCGCTCCTCGCTGATCAGACCCAAGCGCCGGGCCGTAGGCCCCAAACGCTGGTCCGCATTGTCTTCGCGTAAAAGCAGGCGATGCTCGGCGCGCGACGTGAACATACGGTAGGGCTCGGTCAAACCTTGGGTTACGAGGTCGTCGACCAGGACTCCGATATAGGCCTCGTCTCGGCGCGGCCACCAAGGGTTCTCGCCGCGCACTTTGAGGGCGGCGTTTATCCCCGCGACCAAGCCTTGGGCGGCGGCCTCTTCGTAACCCGTCGTGCCATTAATTTGGCCGGCGAAGAACAGGCCCGCCAAGGCGTGTGTTTCGAGCGATGGGGTGAGGTCGCGCGGGTCGAAATAATCATACTCGATCGCGTAACCGGGGCGCGTGAGCACGGCCCGCTCTAGCCCCGAGATAGAGCGCACAAAGTCCCATTGGGCGTCGAACGGGAGACTGGTGGAGATCCCGTTTGGGTAGACCTCCGGCGTATCGAGGCCCTCGGGCTCCAGAAAGATCTGGTGCGAGGCCTTGTCCGCAAACCGCACGACCTTGTCCTCCAAGGACGGGCAGTAGCGCGGGCCGACACCCTCTATGGCACCGGTATAAAGCGGCGAGCGGTCGAGGGCGGCACGCACGATGGCGTGGGTCTTTTCGTTGGTATGGGTGATATGGCAGGGGACCTGGCGGGGGCGTAGCGGTTGGGCAAACGAGAAGTGCGGGGCTGGCTC
>JAJYPQ010000023.1 GCA_021795255.1 Pseudomonadota bacterium | reverse complement strand
TGAAGATGCGTTATTTCGAGACACGTAAGGGGCGAATCGAGCTCATACCCATGATCGATGTCATGTTCTTCTTGCTCGTATTTTTTATGATTTTGACCTTACGCATGATTCCGGACCAAGGACTGGGCCTCGCTTTACCACAAGCGAGTACCGCAAAGGCCCTACCGCATCCCCATATCCTGATCGGTGTGGCCAAAAGCGGCGCGATCGATGTGAACCATCACCGCGTTACATCCCAGGCCCTGATGGCGTGGCTTTCCGGGCGGGCCAAACAGAAGCCGGTGGTGACCATTGCCGCGGCCCGCGGCGTTCCCTTTCAGGATTTCGTCAGGGTTATGAATGCCGCGCGTAAAGCCGGCATCACAAGCATCGGGATCGCAGCTCGTCCCTGAGGAGCATACGCCCCATGAACGGCGAACCATTATTACTCTCTGGGTTTCCCGGTCCGCGTGCCGGTCAACCGTTCACGCGCGCCTTCCTGGCGGCGCTCGTGATCGAGATCGCTATTGCCTTGACCCTGGTGCGGTTCGTCCACGGTCATACGGTCATAGAGGGCCTGCATCGCAAACCGATGGTAGCTCATCTCGTCACGCTTCCCCGGCCCCCCGCGCCCGTACCGCCCAGGCCGATACATAAACCCCCGCCGCCTCCTCCGAAGCCGCGCCCCGTGATTCATCACCAGCCGGTTCCGTTGCCGATACCGGTGAAACATCCGCCTCCGGCGATCCAGAGGCCCACGCCGCCGCCTCCCCCGCGCCCATCTCGTGCGCGTGCGGCGCAAGCGGTCAACCGCTACGCGGTCATGGTGCGTGCCCGGATCCAGGCGGGCCTCGTAGTCCCCCGTTCGGTGGTGGCTTTGGGGATGTCGGGACGCACGACAGTGAGTTTCGAGCTTATGCCGAATGGCCGGTTGCTGTGGGCGCGTGTCGCGCACTCGAGCGGGTTTTCCTTAATAGATCGGGCCAGCCTTGCGGCGGTTCGGGCCGTGTCCTATCCGCCCTTCACGAAAAGCATGCCGCACCATGCGGTGGTCTTTCGGGTGCGAGTGGGTTTGAACGGACACCGGCATCGCTATTGATGCGGTCTCGTGTAAAGCCCCGATCCTCCTAAATCGGCCGGTGGCGATGACGTGATTCGCGTAAGCGGGTGAAGCCGCCCTGCGCGAAGCCCGTACGCTTTAGATATCCCGCCCCCCAATGCCCTGGGATTCCGGGTTTTGGAGAGGATGCACGATCGTCGGCGCGCAAGCGGGCGTGTCCGGCCGCAGCAGTCGGCTAAGTTCCGCAACGCTCTGACCGTGTCATGAAAACCTGGTGATCTGCACCGCACCCGAAGCACCATCACAAAGGAACATGAGCCATGTTCTTACTGCCGTTCTATCTGCATACGGCGATTTTTCGGATCAAGCTCGCGATATCGGCTATTCGCAAAAAATTCGACGATGAACCTGATCGGCCCGTTGTTTTGTTATGTGCCACAAACCGTTTGGCTCTCACATGCGCGACTGCTCTCGAAAGTGCCGGTTGGGCGTGTCATCGCGTCCCGTGTTTGCGCTACGTCGATCGAGCGGCGCGCTGCCTCGAGGCCCGCGCGATCATAAGTGACCGGTTTACGCTTGCCAGCACCAAGCCGTTTGGGACCGCGGAAGGCATTTTGCCGATCGTGTTCATCGGTCGACTCTCGCGTGAAACGGAGGCGAGAAAGGCCGGCGCCACGCTCTTTCTTCCCATACCCGTTAACACAGCGGCGTTGATCGAGGCCTTGTCGAGAATTAAGCAAAGTCCCATAAGCCAACAGCCCAAGACAGCGCCCGATCCAAACGGCCTATGGCTTGACCCATTCACTGCCTGGGCTCGCGTCGGCGCAACGCCGCTCGCCTTGTCGCGGCGCGACTTCTTCGTGTTATATGAGTTCACCAGTAATCCCGGGAAGTGTCTGACGACCGAGCGACTCTGTTCCGGTCTCGCCGATATTGAACCCATCACGCCTGGCGCCCTTATGACCTGCATCTGGCGTTTGCGAAAGATCCTGCGCGCCGCTGGCGCTCCCGATTGTATTGAAACCGTACACCATCTTGGCTACCGCTACGTAATACGCGCGAACCAATCCACCTCCTCAAGCCCTGCACCGCTCCACACGCTTTCATTTTCCGGCAAATAGCCAAAGCGGCTAGCCGTTGTGGCGATCCGGAATTATAAATGGCCTTGGCTATCGCCCGAAGGCTCGAGGCATGATCTCGACGTCAAGTTTTAGGAAAGGGCCCGCGCCTGTATGGGCGTGCCCAGCCCGAGCGGAAGAAGCTCGGCGAAACCCCCATCGGGAGTTAGCGCGCCTGCCTCACCATGATCTTACTTAGGCGTCCGAACGCGCGCTCATACCACAAGGTTTTGCGAGTGGCCCAGCGAACCGCACGCGAACCCATCGATCGCCCGGGCCCCCATACGTGCCCACGAGCAGCCACCGGCGTTCCCCCACGACCTGCCACGTCTTGTCCCATGGGAGCATCCGTGGACAGGCTTCGTTCGCCACGCTGCCACTGCCGCGTCCCCCCTCGTGCTGGGAGAGGGCATTCTTCGCGTGGGCGTAGCGATCCTTGATCGCCGCACTCTAGGGCGAGGTCGCGCCACTTCGCGCTCAGGGCGCCGACGGCTTCAGGTCATAGGCGGGAGAGAGCTTCCGGCTTCGCTCTTTTTCGGGCTTGCTTGCGGCGTCCAAGCGGGCAAGACGCGCGTGCGGTCGCTTAGCATGCTCGGCCCACTATCCCGGCCTTCCTGCCCGTCTCGTAGAGCTGCTGGGGGGCTTTGTGCCGGAAGCCCTGGATCAGGCCGTCACCTTATGAGTTACGGAACGGGGATATGTGAGGAAGCGCGCCAAGCCCATTTTCTGTAAGACGACTGGCATTGAGGGGCTGGCTTTTACGGTTGTGTCCATCAAGAACCCGCCTATCTCTCTACTGCGGCCCCACCCGGAGAGGCTCCCAGCAAGACCGTGCAATGCCAACTCTTCTTATCGCATCATAGGGTTTGGGCAGGTTTCTAAAGTCGTTCCGGCGTTTATTTAAGGTGGCAGGTAGCTGCGCGGTCGAGGAGTGTTTATGCGGGCCACTATGTGCCACCGTGGCTATTGCATGGTATTTACGAAAAAGAGTTCCCCGCCTAGTCGATCTTTTCGCGCGAATTCTGTTGACACATGGGCGTGCCCCCTCTAGGTTTAAAGCAGGCGTCGCCCGCTGTGGCGGCATACGGTCGGCTGTTCGCCGATTGGGGTTGCGCGGTGTTCCGCTAGCGTCAGACAAAGATCGCGAAATCTCGGGAGAATGACTGTTGCCAATGTGTTCTTAGGATGGCAAAACACTCAGGACTTCATTTTACGATTCAATTCCCGATGCCTTTACCGCGCCTCACTCAGTCCGTGCGTAGAGGCCAAAGGGATTTTTGTGTGGTCGAGTGGAGACGGGGCGGGATCAATAGACCCTTAACGGGTTACAGCGTAGGACAGGGAGTTTGCGATGACACCGGGAAATTTTGAATATCATGCCCCCCGAAGCTTGGGGGACGCTTTGAGCTTACTAAAGGGTTATGGTGACGAGGCCAAGATTCTGGCCGGCGGTCATAGTCTGTTGCCGATGATGAAGCTGCGTCTCGCGTCTCCTGCACACCTCGTCGATCTTCGCCACATTTCCGAGCTGCGCGGAATCCGTGAACAAAAGGGCACCGTGCACATTGGGGCGATGGTGACCGAGGCCGAATTGATCGTGTCGGACGTTGTGCGTACTCATTGCCCCTTGATCGCGGAAGCGGCGAGCGTCATCGCGGATCCCCAGGTCCGCAATTGCGGTACCCTCGGGGGGGATCTGGCCCATGGTGATCCAGGCAACGACCAGCCGGCGGTCATGCTAGCCCTAGGGGCCCAGATGGTCATACGCGGCGCGGGCGGGGAGCGTACGTTGCCCGCGCAGGAATTCTTCCTTGGCACCTATCAAACGGCGCTCGAGCCCGGCGAGATCTTAACGGGGGTCCAGGTACCGGTCGCCACCTCTTCCTCGGGCTACGCCTACTGTAAGCTTAAGCGCAAGACCGGCGATTTCGCGACCGCGGCCGCCGCGGTGCAGCTCAGCCTCAAAGGCAAGAAGTGTCAGGCCGTAAGTATCGCCCTTACGAACGCAGGCCCGATACCCACGAGGGTCGGGGCCGCGGAGCGACTCCTGACCGGCCAGGTGATCGACGAGGACATGATCACTAAAGCGGTGGCTTTGGTTATGGCCGCCTGTGACCCGGCTGTGGATCTGCGCGGGGACGCCGAATACAAGACCCACATGGCCGGCGAGATGGCACGACGGGCTTTGCGTCGTGCCCTTCAGCGAGCCCAAGGAGAATAATATGGCTAAGCAGCATCTGACTTTTACGCTGAACGGCGCGGCCGTGGACGTCCTGGTGGAACCCCGAGAATTACTGATCCATGTCTTGCGTGAACACTTGAGCCAGACCGGTAGCCATATCGGTTGCGAGACCAGCCACTGTGGGGCTTGTACCGTCGACATGAATGGGCGCTCGGTCAAATCCTGCACCATTTTGGCGGTCCAAGCCGAGGGTGCGGAGATATTGACGGTAGGAGGTTTGGCGACCGCGGCCGGCATGCATCCTTTGCAAGAGGGCTTTATGCAGGAGCACGGCCTGCAGTGCGGTTATTGCACGCCCGGCATGTTGATGCGCAGTTTCCGATTCCTGAAGGAGTGCCCAAACCCCACGGAAGAACAGATCCGCGGCGCCATAGCCGGCAATATCTGCCGCTGCACCGGCTACCAGAACATCGTGAAGGCGATCCAGTACGCCGCTAAGAAAATCGCAGCAGAGCAAGGAGCATAGACCATGGCCGCGACCGCAAAAACCGAAGAACGGCAAGAGAAGATCCAAGGCATAGGGTGCTCGCGCAAACGCAAGGAAGACCCGCGGTTCCTACAAGGCAAAGGGTATTACGTAGACGATGTGAAGTTGCCGGGGACCTTGTTCGGCGCCATCGTGCGCAGCCCCTACGCTCACGCCCGCATCAAGTCCATCAACAAGACCCGGGCGCTGGCCCTTCCCGGCGTCCATGCCGTCATCACCGCCGACGATCTGAAAGGCCTGAAATTGCACTGGATGCCGACATTGGCGGGCGACGTGCAAGCGGTCTTGGCCGATGAGAAGGTGTGCTTCCAGTATCAGGAAGTGGCCATGGTCGTGGCCGATAATCGCTATATCGCGGCCGATGCTGTCGAACTGGTGGAGGTGGAGTACGAGGAGCTCGAGCCGGTGGTCGATCCCCACCAGGCCATGGCACCGAACGCCCCGATCATTCGCGAGGACCTAGTTGGCAAGGAGGCCGGCCAAGGCGCGCGTCGCCATCCCAACCACATCTTCACTTGGGAGGTGGGAGATAAGGCTGCGACCGATAAGGTCTTTGCCTCCGCCGAGGTGGTGGTCAAGCAAGACCTCCTGAATCCGCGCGTCCATCCCTGCCCCCTTGAGACCTGTGGGTGCGTGGCCTCCTTCGACAAGATCCGCGGTGACCTGACCGTTTATATGACGTCCCAGGCGCCGCATGTGGTGCGCACGGTCGTGAGCCTATTGTCCGGTCTCCCGGAAAGCAAGATTCGCATTATCTCTCCGGATATCGGCGGGGGGTTTGGCAATAAGGTGGGGGTCTATCCGGGGTATGTCGTGGCAATCGTCGCCTCCATCGTCTTGGGTCGGCCGGTGAAGTGGATCGAAAGCCGGATCGAGAATTTATCCACCACCGCCTTTGCCCGCGACTACCACATGGTGGGCGAGTTGGCGGCCGACCGCGACGGTCGTATTCAGGGTTTGCGGGTCCAGGTGCTCGCCGATCACGGGGCCTTCAATTCCCATGCCCAACCGACCAAATGGCCGGCCGGCTTGTTTAGCGTGTGCACGGGGTCCTACGACATTCCCCAGGCGCATGTGCATGTGGATGGTGTCTATACCAATAAGGCCCCCGGCGGGGTCGCTTACCGCTGCTCTTTCCGGGTGACCGAGGCCGTGCATCTCATCGAGCGGATGATAGATATCTTAGCGCAGCAGCTGGGGATCGATAAGGCCGAGATACGGCTACGAAACTTCATCAAGCGGGAACAGTTTCCCTACCGCACCACCTTAGGTTGGGAGTATGACAGCGGCGATTACACGACCGCGCTCAAGAAGGTGATGGCCGCCGTCGATTATCCGGCCTTACGCGCCGAACAGCGCGAGAAGCGCAAACGCGGCGAGCTTATGGGGATTGGGATCTGTACCTTTACCGAAATCGTGGGCGCCGGACCGAAAAAGGCTTGCGATATTCTCGGCGTGGGCATGTTCGACAGTGCCGAGATCCGCGTCCATCCGACCGGCAGCGTCATGGCGCGCATGGGAACGATTACTCAGGGCCAGGGGCACCAGACGACCTACGCTCAGATCATCGCCACCGAGCTTGGCATTCCTTCGGAGGAGATCCAGATCGAGGAGGGCGACACCAATACCGCCCCTTACGGACTCGGGACCTATGGATCGCGCACAACGCCAGTGGGCGGTGCGGCCACCGCGCAAGCGGCGCGCAAAATCCACGCCAAGGCCCGTAAGATCGCAGCGCACCTTCTGGAGGTCCATGAGGACGATTTGGAATGGGACGTCGATCGCTTTCATATCAAGGGCGTTCCCGGCCAAGAAAAGACCATCAAAGAGATTGCTTGGGCCGCCTACCATGATGTTCCGGATGGGATGGAGATGGGTCTTGAGGCGGTCGAGTACTATGACCCGCCGAATTTCACATTCCCGTTTGGCGCTTACCTCTGTGTCGTGGACATCGATCGGTATACCGGCGAGATCAAGGTGCGTCGCTTTTATGCCTTGGATGATTGCGGGACTCGCATCAATCCGATGATCATTGAGGGCCAAATCCACGGAGGTCTCACCGAGGCGTTCGCGGTGGCCATGGGCCAGCAACTCGTATTCGATGACGGCGGCAATCTCCTGAGCAATAGCCTCATGGATTACTTCGTCCCGACCGCGATAGAGACGCCTAAATGGGAGACGGATTTCACGGTCACGCCCTCGCCGCATCACCCGCTGGGCGCTAAGGGTGTTGCGGAGTCGCCGCATGTGGGTGGCATCCCTTGTTTTACCAATGCCGTAAACGATGCGTTCGCGCATCTGGATGTGCGGCACATCGATATGCCTCATAGCGCCTTCCACGTATGGCAGACGCTCCATGCCTTAGGTGTCGACAAATGACAATAACGATTCTCGGTCGGGTCGGCCTGGCGGCCATGGGGCGCACGTGAAGGTCACAATCGAAAAGACGTTTCCGATGGAGGCGCGGTCCGCGACGGTGTGGCAACAGCTTCAGGATATCCCGACGGTGGCGCAATGCATGCCGGGCGCGGAGATATTGGAAAAAGTCGACGAGCACCACTACAAGGGGCGGGTGCAGGTGAAGATCGGCCCGGCGACGGCGGCCTTCAACGGTACGATCGAGATTATGTTTGTCGATTCCGAGAAGCGCTCCCTTCGTATGGTCGGGCGTGGCGCCGATGTCAAGGGCGCTTCTGCGGCGACTTTGGATTTGACAGCGACGGTTCAGGAGACCGAGACGGGACGCTGCGCGATCGTGGGGCTGTCGGAGGTAACGCTTACCGGGCGTCTTGCCAACTTCGGCGGTCGTTTGATTAATCAGGTGTCGGATCAGATCCTGGCCCAGTTTGCCGCCAATTTTCGCGAGCGTTTGGCTACTGCTCCAGGTGTATCGTCAGATTCGGCCGGGGCTACCGGCACCACGACGGGCTCCCTCAATGCCTTGCAGATCCTCTGGCAAGTGGTGTTGGATTGGTTCAGGTCGTTTCGCGAGCCGCGCGATCGCGAGACTCCCGTCAAGAAGGACAAGGTCTAGGCCGGAAGGGGCAACGTTGTATGGTGATGCAGGATCTGGAGCAGCGTTTGGCGGGGGCACAGTATGTGGCCGATGCCCCGCTGGTGATGGCGCTCCAGCTCCTGATCGGCATGAAGCGGCCGCTCTTGGTGGAGGGTGACGCGGGCGTCGGTAAGACCGAGGTGGCAAAGGCCTTGGCAACGGTGTTCGGTTGCCCCCTTATTCGTTTACAGTGTCATGAAGGCCTAGACGTCAACTCGGCCGTGTATGAATGGAATTACCAACGCCAGCTTCTGGCGATCCAGATGGCCGGAGGTCGGGGTGGCTTAGAAGAAGATTCCTTGTTCCAAAGGGAGTTTCTGCTGAAGCGCCCGCTCTTGCAGGCCATTGATGCCGATGCCCCGGTGGTCTTGTTGATCGACGAGGTGGATCGCGCCGATGAGGAATTCGAGGCCTATCTCCTAGAGGCCTTGTCGGATTTTCAGATTACGATCCCCGAACTGGGCACTATCCGCGCGCGCACCACCCCTTATGTGGTTCTGACCTCCAATGGCACGCGTGACTTGAGTGACGCCTTACGCAGGCGCTGCCTATATTATTATTTGGATTACCCAAGCCTCGGTAAGGAGCTCGCCATCGTGAGTTGTCGCTTGCCCGACATCGGCGCGCGTTTGGCCACCGAGGTGGTGAGTTTCGTGCAGGGCCTGCGGGGCATGGATTTACGCAAGATGCCAGGGATTTCGGAGACGCTGGATTGGGCCGCGGCCTTGATGTCGCTCGGGGTCGCCGACCTCTCAGACCTCGGGGAGTGGGAGCATACGCTGGTGTGTCTCTTGAAGACTCAAGAGGACCGGGTGGCGGTGGGATCGGACCTTATGCACCGGCTCGCAAGCCCGGGCCGCGTGGGGTCATGACCGGGCTTCTTATGGCCGATTGCGCGCCCGGCAGCGAGACACCGCAGGCCGGGCTCATCGGTTTTGCCCGTTATTTGCGCGCCCATGGCTTTCGCTTCGGGACCGGTGAAACCCTCGTCGCCCTGGATGGCTTGATTCCGTGGGTGACCGATAAGCAGCGCATGCGCTGGGGCCTGCGTAGCGTCTTCTGCGGTCAGGCCGATGACTGGCGGCGCTTCGACGGCCTATTTGACGAATATTGGCACGATCCGGTCGCGCCGGCCGAGGTCGGGTCGGGGGCTGGCCCCAAGGAGGTCCGGGAGGCTCCCCCGGCTGCCGCGAACAGCGGTTCGGGCCAGGCACATGATCGGGCCGGATCGGGGAGCGACGCCCTGGCCGCGGGCCTCGGTGCCCATGGCGGGGCCAGCCGGGTCGAGGTGACGGGAGCGATGGATTTTCGGTGGCTTACGGCCCCCGAAGACGTGGCAAAGGCCGCTTGGCTCGCGGCTCGTATCGCCCGTTCCCTGCGCCCCTTGGCGCGCCATCGCTTGCGTCCGGCGGGTCGTGGCCGGCTTTTGCATCTTCGGCGCACGCTCCGCCGCAATCTGGCTCATGGGGGAACTCCGATCGAGCGGGTCTTTCGACGGCCCCGCCGGCGCCTGCCGCGGCTTGTACTCGTGCTTGACGTCAGTCGATCGATGAGCCTTTATAGCCGCATCTTTCTGAGATTTGCAGGCGGGATACTAGACGTGTTTCAGGACGCCTATGCCTTCGCCTACCATACTCGATTGGTCGCGGTGACGGATGTCTTGCGCGAGCCCGATAGTGCGCGCTCGGCAGAGAAACTCGCGGCCTGCGCGAGCGGCTGGGGCGGCGGGACGCGCATAGGGGCGTGTCTTGCGGAATTGTTGGCACAGCGGCCCGGTGTCCTTCATCGCCGCACTCTTGTTATGATCCTGAGCGACGGACTAGACACCGGGCCGCCGCAAGACCTGGAGCGGGCCTTGGGGCGTATACGCGCCCAGTCCCGGCGGGTAGTGTGGCTCAATCCTTTATTGGGGCGCGAGGGCTACGAACCGCTGACGCGCGGCATGCGCGCGGCGCTTCCCTATTTGGATCTCTTCGCGCCAGCCCATGATCTGGACAGCTTGGCGGCATTGCTACCGAAGCTAGCGGCCTTATAGCGGTACTATCAAGAGGAGAGGCGCAGGTGGATAGCGAGACGATATGGGACAGGGCCGCGCAGCTCAAAGCCGCCGGACTCCCCTTTGCCCGGGTTACCGTCGTGCGCTGCGAATCGCCCACGTCGGCCCAGCCCGGAGATAAGGGTTTGGTGACCGCCGACGGCGCGCTTGAAGGGTGGGTTGGTGGCGGCTGTGTCCAAGCGACGGTCGTTGCGGTCGCGCGCGACTCCCTAAAGGACGGGCAGGCCCGTCTTATCCGCATCGCTCCGGACGGGGCGTCGCCGCCTCCGACTGGTCTGCTCTTATTTCCTATGCACTGCTTTAGCGGAGGGGTCGTGGATCTCTTTATCGAGCCGGTCTTAACGCGCCCCGCCTTGTGGGTTATCGGGGCCTCGCCGGTGGCCGAGGCCTTGTGGACCCTGGGACGGTCGCTTGGGTTTCACACCACGGCATTTTTCCCGGGACACCGACCCCCACTGTGCGCCGCCGATCACATTGTCGACAAGCTGGACGCCGAGAGGCCGGCCAGCGCCTCCTCTGTCTTTGCGGTCGTGGCGACTCAAGGGGATCGCGATGAAGAGGGCCTAGAAGCGGCTCTGGCCTTAGGCGCGTCCTACGTGGCGTTCGTCGCGAGCGCCCGTAAGGCCGAACAGCTCAAGGCCTTTCTCCGAGAACAAGGCCATGATTCGGGCGCGGTGGCGGCCATCATCGCGCCGGCCGGTCTCGAAATCGGGGCGCTCACGCCGCCTGAGATCGCGCTTTCGATTCTCGCTCAGATCGTGCAGCTGCGTCGGAGCGCGCCGGAGGTCACCGCGCCTCCTGTGATAAGTCCGGAACAGTCGTCGACGTTTGTTGATCCCATCTGTGGCATGAAGGTCACGCCGGACGGCTCCACGCCGCGCGCCAGCTATCAGGGCCGAGCGTATTATTTTTGTTGCGCCCACTGCCGGCAAACATTCGAGAAAAATCCCGCCCAGTACGCGGAGGCGGTATGACTGAGGTCGCGGGAGTCTTGCTGGCGGCCGGCGAGTCTCGCCGGATGGGTAGCACCAACAAGATGACGCTCAGCATAGGGGGGCCTTCGCTTTTGCGGCACGCCGCCGAAGTGTTGTGCTCTTCGCGCTTGGCCGAGATCGTGGCGGTGGTCGGCCATGCGGCCCCCGAGGCCGAGGGCCTGCTCGCGGGCTTGCCGCAGGTGCGGACGGTCCGGAATGCCGATTACGCCCAGGGACAAATGAGCTCAGTCCAATGCGGATTGCAGAATCTCTCGCGGTCCTATGAGGGGATCATGATCTGTCTTGCAGACCAGCCCTTACTCACCGCGCATGACGTGGACGCCCTGATCGACACCTTTTTGGGGCAAGAGCGTCGCCCTATCCTGGTCCCAACCTACCAGGGGCGGCGCGGAAATCCCATCGTGTTGTCGGCCATGCATCAGGCTACCATTCTCGCCGATGGGACCGCTAACTTTGGGTGTCGACGCTTGATAGAGCGTCATCCCCAATGGATAACGACCGTGGAAATGGCCAATGACCATGTAGTTTTCGATGTCGATACCCCAGAGGACTGCCAGGAATGGCGTCGTCGCTTGGGGCAATCGGCGGTCGCTGGCCGGAGGTAAACGACATGGCGCGGGATCTACTGGACGTTCTTCTTGCCCTGCGTGAAAGGGGCGAGGCCTATGCGGTGGCCACGGTGGTCGAGACCGAGGGCTCGGTGTCGGCGAAGACCGGGGCGAAGGCCGTAATCGATGGCAGCGGCCGGGTGGTGAGCGGTTGGGTGGGCGGCGGATGCGCCGAGTCCGCGGCCTGTGAGGCCGCCGTCGCCTGCCTGGAAAGCGGCTCATCAACCATCATCAATATCAATTTGGACGACGAAGTGCTGGGGGCGGGGATGCCCTGTGGAGGGCGCATGCGCGTCTATGTGGAACCGGTTTTACGTCAGCCGACATTATGGCTCATGGGCCATGGTCGCGTAGCCGAATGTTTGTGCGCCTTTGGCGATACGGTGGGTCTACGGGTCGTGGTCAACGACCCTCTGGCGGACCGTGAGCATTATCCGGGTGCCGCGCGTTTGATTAACGACGACATAGAGTACGAAGAATTGCGCCCGGAGAAGGACGATTTTGTGGTGATCGCGACCCAGCACAAGGGCGACCATGACTCTATACGTCGCGCCCTCGACTCACCCGCGGGTTATATCGCCTTGATAGCGAGCCGCAAACGCTCGCGCTTAGTGCTACAGTACTTGCGCGAGATCGGGCAGGACGAGCCAGCGATCGGTCGGGTCATGGCCCCGGCTGGCCTCGATTTGGGGGCGCGAACACCGGAAGAGATTGCGCTTTGCATCATGAGCGAGATCGTGCTTGTCCGCCGCGGTGGCTCGGGCCTGCGCATGCGCGAAACCTTGGTGGCGACGGCTGCCGTCAAGCGCGCTCGATGAGCCAATGTTCTGCACCGGGCGCTTCTCCCAGGGCCTACGATGTCGAGTGGGTGCGTCGCCAGTTTCCGATCTTCGATGCGGTGAGCGCCACCGCCTCCCCGCATTATTTGGATAATGCCGCCACCAGCCACAAACCGCGCTGCGTACTGGAGGCCTTGGACGATTGTTATCGGCGTCACTACGGGCCCGTGCATCGCGGTCTTTATGCGCTTGCTGAAGAGGCGAGTGCGCGTTACGAGGCCGCTCGCGCCACGATCGGGCGCTTCATCGGGGCACGCTCCGCAGACCAGGTGGTCTTCACCCGGTCGACGACCGAGGCCTTAAATATGGTGGCCACCGGTTGGCTCGCTCCGCGCCTCGGTGCCGGGGATCAGGTGTGGGTCACAAGACTCGAACACCATGCCAATTTTTTGCCTTGGCAGCGGGTGTGTCAGCGGGCAGGGGCGCATTTGCGCATCATGGAAATCCGCGCCGACGGAAGCCTGGAACTCCCCCCGGGCGAGGACCTTTATGGGCCGCGCACCCGACTGATCGCGATCACGCGCGTGTCGAATGTCTTGGGGTGGGTTGCCGAACTCGACGGGCTTCTGGAGGCGGCACGGGCGCGCGGGATTCCGGTACTCGTGGACGGCGCCCAGGGTATGGGGCATATGGCGACCGACGTCGAGGCTCGCGGTTATGACTTTTTCGCGTTTTCCGGGCATAAGATAGGGGGACCGACGGGTATCGGCGTGCTCTATGCCAAGGATCAGTGGCTTACTGAAATGGAACCCCTCTTGCTGGGCGGGGGCATGGTCGATTGGGTAGGGGATGAGAGTAGCGAATGGTCCTCTTATCCCGCCAAATTCGAGGCCGGGTCACCGCATCTTGCGGGCGCGGTGGGGTTTGCGGCCGCGGTCAATTTTCTGACCCAAGGCGACCTCGATGACGTGCGCCGGCATGTCGATGATTTGACGGCGCAGGTCCTCCAAGGGCTCCAAGCCATGCCCGGCATCGTGGTCTACGGCTCCCACGATCCCAAGCGCCACGCCGGGATCGTGGCCTTCAATCTCCGCGACATACACCCCCATGATATCGCCCAGACCTTGGCCGAGCAGGGTGTCGCGATACGCGCTGGGCACCATTGTTGTCAGCCTTTGATGCGCTCACTCGGGGTCGCGGCCACCGCCCGGATCAGTGTGGCGTCCTACAACACATCCGAAGACGTGACGCGCTGCCTGGAGGCCATAGAGGCCGCACATAAGGCCTTTGCGCGATGACTCTCGGTGACGGTGCGCGAGCGCGCTACGAAGATATCCTGAGGGAGCACTATCGCCACCCCCGTAACCAGGGAGGCTTGGAGACGGCGGATCGGCGAGAACGCGGACGGAACCCCCGCTGCGGGGACGACATCGAGGTCGGGGTATTCTTGACCGATTCCGGGGTGGTCACCGTGCGGTTTCGGGCGCGGGCTTGCTCTGTGTGTGTGGCCTCCGCTTCACTGATGACCGAGGCGGTGGCGGGCTTGAAAACTCAGGATGTACAGAGCCTTGCAGTCCAATTAGCTCGGTGGATGACGAGCGAAGACCCTCCGTTTTCCGAGGCGCTCGCGGCGCTTACCGCGGTCCGTCCTCAGAAGGCGCGGCACCGGTGCGTCTTGTTGGCCTGGGATGCGCTGACCGCCGCGCTTTTGCAACTCGCGGATCATCCCTAAGAGGGGACGTCGAGCGATGGGTGGGGGGGTCTGATACCAGGGCTGTCGCTATGTGCGAGGGAAGACCCTGGTATCAGGAGGATCTTTACGCCTCTTCGCCCGCTGCATACATAGCCGACGAAAAGACCATAACGCCCAAGACGACAACGGTAATGGCGAATACCCACACGCCGATCATGTAGGAGTCGATGCTGGTCGCGGCGAACATATCGCTTGCCGAGTTACTGGACTGGAACGTAGTGGCCGCCATGCCCGTATAGTGCATGCCGCACACGGCAATGCCCATGACGAAGGCGCTGACGATGCGGTGCCACCCCTTGGTGAGATTGAAGGCGATCCAAAAGGCGACCGAGGCCGCGACGATGGCGATCACTACCGAGACCGCGACCAAAGGCATATTGTACGACATGGTGGCCGCCATGCGCATGGCGGACATGCCCATGTAGTGCATGCCAGCGACGCCAAGGCCCGTGATCGCACCGCCTCCGATGAGCGCACTGATCGTGGACCAGTTTCCGGCTACATATAAGCCAAGGCCGGTCGCGGCGACGCTCAGCGCCAAGGACCCGAGCGTGACCGGGAGGTTATAGGCGACCGCGACCGGAAGACTGAACGCCAGCATGGCGATGAAATGCATCGCCCAGATGGCGCAGCCCCCTAAGGCGATGGCCGCCGCTGTGAGCCAACGCCAGCGATCCGCCTCGTGGGCCTTCTGGTAATGATCGACCAGTGTGAGGGCGACGTAAGATCCAAAGACGGATACCGCGTATGACAAGATAACCAATGTCAGGTTATAGGTGCCATGCATAGTGTGGACTCCAATGAGAATTCAGGGATGGAATATTGGCGCGGACTTGGGCGTCTGCCCCAGCGGACTCTAGTATAAGCTGAAATCGCTGGCATCATTCTACATTTTGCCATGGTACTCATATCACTCATTGAATGATTGGATCTTGGTGTATCTGCCTCCGGACGTCGCGGCCCCCTAAACCAAGATGCGTACCGGGCCTTGCTCGGGGTTCTGACGGAGCGTGGCCGCGGTGCTTAGCCCCGCAATGTTCCCACTCCGCACCCGCGATCTTCGCGTGGCGAGGGTCTTCGGCGATCTTTCTTTGGCTGGGCTGGGCATCGCGCCGATTCCGTTCGTCGGACGCTAATACCCAATCGAGGCCGCGATACCAGCCATTTTAGACTACTGCTGTATTCATGAACGGCGGGAAGCTGAGGACGAGGTTCGGGGCCTTTCTTTTGCTCCACACTTTAACGCTACCGAGCGCCACCGTATATCGTCATAACTGGCCTTCTCTAAAAGACATTATTCGCCAACGTATGGCATGGAAAGGATTGGTTATCTCGCCGCCCGGTTTTAAAACCCCTACGGCCTAGATCGACTGCAACCCGCAGAACTTGCCGTGTAACACGAATATCGTGCTACACTAACTCTGTGTTCAAAGACAGCCGGGGGCGGATCCTGTGCGCAACATGACTATTACGATCGATGACGCTACCGCCGAATGGGCGCGGGTGCTGGCTGCCAAAAACCAAACCAGCGTTTCGCGGATCGTGGGAGACATGCTCAAGGAGAGAAAGCGACGCGAGGAGGGTTACGCTTTAGCCATGGAAGGTTATCTGAAAGCGCCCGCGGTGCCACTCTCGACGACACCGGACGTATCGGATAGGCCGTACCCCGCCCGAGATCTCTTGCATGAGCGCTAAGGTCTTTGTTGATACGAACATCCTTCTTTACGCGCGCGATGCGGGCCAACCCCAAAAACTAGCCATCGCTCGCGGCTGGATGGAGGCCTTATGGCGGAGCCAAAACGGGCGATTGAGTTTTCAGGTCTTGCAAGAGTTTTATGTCAATGTTACCCAAAAACTGAAACCTGGGCTTCCTGTCGCCGATGCCCGTCGCGATTTGCGCGCCCTTCTTGCCTGGAACCCTTTGTCGGTTAGCGCCACTCTCCTTGATGCCGCCTGGGAGCTTATGGACCGTTTCAGCTTTTCCTGGTGGGATGCCCAGATCGTCGCGGCGGCGCGCATTGAGGGATGTATGGTTTTGCTGACCGAGGATATGCAGGATCGACTGGATGTTTGGGGGATGCGCATCATCAATCCGTTCACGGTCGGCGCCCCTCGGCCCTGCGATGATCTGAGTTTGCTTGGTGCGGATGGGATTCCGTCTGCTCGGAAAATACCTTAAGGCCCCGGACTTGGGTGGACGGGTTGGCAGCGTCCACGGACCATAGTTTTATATTGTTGTAAACGTCCGCGCGCTTGCCGAAATAATGGCCGACCCGATCATCGTCCTGTCTATTCGAGCGGTCGATCACGCGGAAGGATAAGTTTCTGGATAAGGCAAAGATACCGTGCCCGGCTTCCAATAACCAACTTGTCCGTCGATAACTCATACCGCCAATGACCATGGCAGACAATCCCGACCCCCGTGCTGGGCGGTCTTTAGACACGATAGACCGAGTCCTAGACTCACGATAACTCATGGCTTCCCGTGCCTCTTGCCTACCCTTTGGATCATAATTTCAACTGGGGGGCGGCCATTTCGTTCGCTGTGCGCCAAAGAGAGCAACGCGAGGCTCGGTGTCCGCACGAGGCGTCCGCCTTGGGTCCAGAGGAAGGTCCGGACAGATGGCCGCAGGCCCCTAACTCAAAGTCACGCTCGCCCCTTAGATATCAACGAGGCAGGACCATAGCGGTGGTTGGACTCGCCCCCTTAGTGACTTTATCGCAGCGGCCCCTGCCCCGCATAACTCGCAAGTATTCGAGTACTGGGGGCTGCAGAACGGGCCTTTTTGGCTCTTGTGGCAAATAGTTTATTCCCCTGTTGTATGGCAAGCGCTTCTGCAGACGCCAGTTCTGTGGCACTTAATTCTTGAGAGCCTGCCTCCGCAAAGCGCTGATACCAGATGCCTTTCTGCAATAAGAGATCGGGTAACATCAAAAACGCCCCCGTTGAATCGACAAGATCGCGAGCCACACGCACAGCCTCTGGAAAACGCGGATCGCCCGCCGCTAACAAGGCTGCGCACTGGATTGTCGAGCAGAATGACAGCCCGCTGCGCCATATCGCGTGAATACGTTGAATAGTGGCCTCGAGACCGCATGTGTCATCCTCTGTCCATTGGCCGGACTCGGCATTTATCCATGCCCGATAGATGCGCGCCACCGCGGCCCACAGCTCCAGGGATCCTTCCGCGCAGACCTCCTCGAGGCGCGCTATGGTTTGTGCGCCTCGCGCTACGTCTCGCGCGAAAAAGCAGAGTGAGCCCCGGATTACAAGCACGTACGCAATATAAGCCGGTATGGCCATTTTCTCCGTCTCCTCCCAAAGCGCGTCGATCTCAGCCTCGCTTTGTTCACTAAACCCCCGAGTCAGATTGCTTATAGTCCTGTAGGCGCGCAGGCTCACCACAACATCTTCCCCAAGGAGTCTACGACTCATCGCATGAAATTCCGGACGACATTGCCGGATAGCATCTTCCAGCAATGGCTCGGAATCGAGGATTTTGCCTTGCCATACCAAGGAGACCACTTGGGCAAAGCGTCCGGTCACAAGACCAAAGCGCGCGTCCTCGCACTCGGAAGCTGCGGCCGCAAGCACGTTTGCGGTGCGCTCTGCTTCGCGCATATCCCCATAGCCAAAGGCGTCAAGCCACGCGCCCCGAAGGGCCAGGTAGCGTTGTGGGCCTGTGACCCTGTGTTCTTCGCAAAGCGCCAGAAGACGCAACAAGTTCGCACGGACAGGCGCGCTTGCAAAACCGTCCACCCCCCAGCTGATCGCCATATAATCGCAACGTATGGACAGTTCCTGCCTCCATAAATCTCCCCGCTCCGGACTCTTGTTCAGGGCATCCAAGGCCAACATGAGGTACTGGAATGCCATCTTGGGGCTTAAGGTGATGGCGGCGCGTTGGGACGCCATCTGCCAATAGTCGCAGGCCTCGCGCACTGCGCCCCCCCAATAGAAATGGTCCGCCACGCGTTCAGGGTGGACGGCGCTCCATCCTTTATCTTGACTTAAAAGAACGGCGGCCGCCTTGTGCCAGGTTCGCGCTTGTTCAACGGGTAGCGTGGAAATCGTAGCCTCGAAATATAAGGCGTGTGAAAAACGCAGTCTCGCTCCGTCCGTGACCGTGACGATCCCCCCGTCCTTCAGGGTACTGAGAGCAAGGGAAAAATCGCTATCAGAGGCGTGGTATAACTGCGCCAGATGGTGGATTTGGCACGACTGTCCAAGGACCGCAGCGGCTTGGGCAAGTAAAGAGGCGGCTTTACCCAGCCCATAAATCCGCGCGACGAGAGTCTCTTGTAGGGTGGTCGGCAACAAGGTTTTGGCATCCAACACGTTATGCGCAAGCGCTGCGATGGTCTTCGCGAAAAGCGGCATCCCCGCGCTGCGCTCAGCAATCACCCGGCGCACGGAGATCGTACTTTGAGGGGCGACATCAAAAGCCAATTGTTCCGTGGCTTCCCGGGATAATGCCTTCAATGGAAGATCGATCATCGGAGTAGCGGCAGTCACCTGCAGAATGTTGCGATCACGAGAGGCGAGAATGACAAGACAAGGGGCCCGCTCGATGCGCTTTATGAAGAGCGACAGGATCTCCATGGAGCTTGAGTCGGCCCATTGAACGTCGTCGACAACGACAACACGCGGAGCCGGCGCAAGCCCATTGGCTAAAACATCTAAAACGCTTTCATGCAGGATTTCCTTGTAATCGCTTGTGAGTAACTCCTCGCCTATCCGTGTTCCAGGTGCCGAAATACCAAGCCACGCCGCCCATATCTTTACGAGCCGTGCGTCCGCAATGCCCTTTTCCCTCAGGCTGGCCGCAAGATCCTGGTATCCGAAGTGAAGGCGTTCTTGACCTCCAAGGACATCGCGAATTACCTCCTCTATGGGACCTAAAACGCTCATTTTGTGTTCCGGAACGCAGTGGAAATAGCGCACGATCGTGTTATGCGAAAGATCCTGACAAAACTGTCGTATGAGATGCGTCTTGCCGATGCCCGGTTCGCCATGGATATGGATGACATTGCCATGCCCCGTTTGGCGTGTACGCCTCCACGCCGCATGCAGAGACCTCTGTTCCGACTCCCGACCGAAGGTTCGTAGGATCGCGGGGTGTGTCGACGAGGAATGTGGGCTGACAAGGCGAAAGGCCAGAAGGTCGCCAATCGGTTTTTTGAAGGGAAGGTAGTTGAATAAGGTGCCGGCACGATCTCGACCGGTCTCGGATATCAGAATGTGTCCGGCGCTGTGTAATGCGAGTTCATGGGCTATATGTGAGATGTTGCCCACGATCTGTGGGTAGAGCCCGTGCACGGTGAGCATGGTTCCACAATGAATCCCATAGCCCGCCATGACATCGTGATCGAGAGTGGTGCGCATGCGCAGAGCCGATTCTCCCGCACGCCTAACGCCGTCTTCCTTGTCGTGGAAACGGATCTCTATGGAGCCATTGGGATTTAAGAGGGGCGTCCCGTCAAATACGCGGGCCATTTCGAGAATAAGCGGGTAGTGGCGTATCACGAGCGTCTCCATGCTCTCGTGAGTTTTTTGTAAGTAACACACAAGGATCGTGACGGTGCCCTGACGGAAACCCCCCGCCGTTTCTTCCTGGGCTTGGGGAAAGGGCATGTGCGACCTGCTGTCCTGAAGGTCTTGGCGAAGATTCTGAATCGCCTCCCCGGGCTTCCGCCCTTGTTCCTCAATGAGCCGTCGGCTAAAAAGATCGCAGTGCGCGAGCGCCGCATTTTTGAGCCCAGAGTCCACCAGGACGTGCATCATTGTCAGGTGAGCCGGTTCGCTAAGCGGCGAAAAACAGAGCCACTGTCGGGTGCTGTCTTGGGCCTGTGCCAGCGCGCCCTGCGAACGAAACTCCTCTATGCTTTGAGCAAACAGATCGGCCCCGAGACTTTGTAGCCCGCGCATTTGTTCGCCGAACCAGGCAGACCAGCGACTATTCGCCTTATCGTCATGCTCCTCTGGATTGCCTCGCACCAACGCCAGGGCTTGTAGGCGATCTTCTGCCCGTCCGGATGCCGCCAATTCCCGCCAAACGAATACGTCAACCCAGACGTTCCTCCTGTCTAGGCTGATCGTATCGTTTTCGATAATAAGCGCATCGCGACCCTGTCGACCGAGCGCCGCTTTCAGTTGATGGAGGGCCTGACTGAGGCGCAGGCGGGAGCGGTCCAGCGCCGCCCCTGGCCAAAGTAGGGCCGCCAATGTCTCCCGGGACGGGGTCCCGCCCTCTAGGGCGAGATAGACAAGAAGTCGACGCGCAGCGGGGGGCGGTAACGGACGCTTGCGCCCTCCGGTCCGCAATTCGAGCGGACCCAAAACGGCAATCTCTGTATAAGTTTCTCGGCGGCGCGTTTTGTTGGGTGCCACGATCTTTTTGTCTCCTTCATGTGCGGGTGGCGATGCCAGCTGTAAGTCTTGTCCGCGATTCGCACCACTCGCTAAGGATTGCTTGGTCTGCGCCCGATTGGTTCTGGTCCCACCTTAGAAAACGATTTTTATCGCAGCTATTTTAAACGAAGTGTGGCCCGTTGTTGCCGGAGCGGTTCTCTCGATACCGCCTGTCCGCCCCTGTTACGCGTACCAAACGACCTTATATCGATTGTTGAGTGCTGGAGGTGCCCCCCGATCTTATGGGCGATGTCTTTCCAATATCGCCACGAATAATAATATAACATCATGATTTATATTTAATAAACACCATAATACTAGACAATAATAAGAGGCGTATAGTGTCTTACCACACAGAACGTAAGCCGCTTTAAAAGGGATACGCGAAACCGGGGTGGTTGTTCACAAGGCATAGGACGTGCCCAAAGACTAGAA
>JAJYPQ010000349.1 GCA_021795255.1 Pseudomonadota bacterium | reverse complement strand
AACCCTCAACCGGTCCAGATCAATCACGGGTACCCCCAGCTCGTGCGCCTTTTGCACCTTAGTTCCGGGATCCCGGCCGGCCACAAGCCAATCCGTTCGCGCCGACACGCTAGTGGCCACCTTCGCGCCGCCGGCCATCAAGAGAGCCTTGACCTGATCTCGCGACATATCGGTGAAGGTACCGGTCAGGACGATGGTCTTTCCGGACAAGGGGCCTTGAGCGGGCACCGAAAGCGGCTCCCAGCGCACCCCGGCGGCGCTGAGGGCCTTGATCACCGACCGGTTATGGGGTTCTGCAAAAAACGTATGAATGGCGTGGGCTACCACCGGACCCACATCCGGAACCGTGAGCAAACGGGCTTCATCGGCGTGCATGAGCCCCTCCAGATCACCGAAGGATTGCGCCAACGCGAGCGCTGTCGCCTCGCCCACCTGCGGAATTCCGAGGGCATATAAGAACCGTGCCAGGGTCGTTGCGCGACTACGCTGTATCGCCGCATAGACATTGGCGCCCGAACGCTCACCCATACGTTCAAGCTGCGCCAGTTCGGACGCGCTGAGGCTATACAGATCGGCCACCGTCTTCACGCGTCCGGCGCCGACCAATTGTTCGATCAACTTCTCGCCTAAACCCTCGATATCAAGGGCACGGCGGGACGCGAAATGGCGTACGCTTTGGCGCCTTTGGGCCTGACACACAAGGCCGCCCGCGCAGCGCGCGATCACACCCTCCTCGCGAACCACCGGCGAGCCGCACACCGGACACCGATCCGGGAACACGAACGGCTCGGAGTCAGCCGGACGTCTGTCCTTCAAGACCGCCACAATCTCGGGGATCACATCGCCCGCTCGCCGTACCGCCACCCAGTCGCCGACGCGTACATCGCGCCGCGCCATCTCATCGGGATTGTGCAGCGTAGCGTGGCTGACCGTGACCCCGCCCACGGCCACGGGTGCGAGCAGTGCCACCGGCGTAAGGGCCCCGGTCCGGCCCACTTGGACCTCGATCCCCTGAACCTGCGTCACGGCCTCCTCGGCCGGGAACTTATGGGCCACGGCCCAGCGCGGAGAACGCGACAATTCGCCCAGCACCCGCTGCTGCGCGAGACTATTCACCTTGTAGACGACGCCGTCGATTTCGTAAGGCAACAAGGACCGGCGGGTCTTCATGTCCTCGTAGTAGGCCAAGCACCCTTCGTAACCTTGCACCACGCCGCGGTCGCTATTCACAGGAAGCCCTAAGTTTAATAGAAAATCCAACAACGCTTCTTGCGATTCCGGCATTTTCCCGCCGCGCAGGGCCCCTATGCCGTAGCAAAAGAGGCTGAGCGGCCGCGTCGCCGTGATCCGCGGATCCAATTGGCGCAGACTGCCGGCAGCGGCGTTTCGCGGGTTGGCAAACGGCCGCGCGCCAGCCCCGAGCTGGCGCTCATTCAGGGCCAAAAAGCCGGCCTTCGGCAGATAAACCTCGCCCCGCACCTCGATAGACTCGGGGACAACCGCTGCCGCCAAGCGCAGCGGACAGGCCCGGATCGTACGCACATTGGCCGTGACGTCCTCACCGACGGCCCCATCGCCACGCGTGGCCGCCTGCACCAATAGACCCTCCTCGAAACGCAAACTCACAGCGAGCCCGTCCAACTTCGGTTCGGCCACATAGCCGACCTCCTGGCAAGCCAAGCGATCCCGCACTCGCTTATCGAAGTCGGCCAGTTCTTCAGCGCTGAAGACGTTGCCAAGAGAAAGCATGGCTTGACCGTGAATCACCGGCCCAAAGCCCTCCGCTACCGGCGCCCCCACCCGTTGGGTGGGCGAATCCTGGGTGCGCACCTCGGGAAAATCGCGTTCAAGGGCCTGAAGCTCTGAAAAGAGCCGGTCATATTCGGCATCCGGGATTTCGGGGTCGTCAAGCACATAATAGCGATGATTGTGGTGACGCAAGACGGCTCGCAAAGCGGCCGCGCGTTCTAAAACAGAGGGCGGGATCATGGCGGAAAAAGTCGGGTCGCGTTCAGGGTGCCGGGCGCTATGCCCTGCCCCGTCATGCGCTCGCTGATATCTTGAATCTGGCCCTTTATGGCCGCGAGGCCAGCCTCCGTCAAGGGCTTGCGATCCTGGTCAAAGAGCTTGCCGCCAAGACGACGCGCCAGCAGCCTTGCTGTGTCTGTCATCTCGGCGAAAACCGCAGCGGGATCCGGAACACAAGGGACGGACATAAAGAGCGTAAGGCCCTGGGTCTGAAATACGTCAAGCCGCAAGGGATCAAACGACCCCGGTTGATACAGATTGGCGAGACTATAGAGGTAGCGGCAACCGCCCTTGACCATGTTCTTGCGATGGAAAATATTCCGGCTCCCAAATTCCATATGGGCTTCCTCGGCCGCTCGCTCTATGCTCGGGCCGCGAAACGCCAGCGCCGAATCGGCGACCACGTTGATGGTAGCGATCACATCGAACGAGGCGCAGAACTTGTCAAGCGCTACGGCCCTCTCCAACGCTTGCTCAAACGTCATGTTAAAGCGTGTGGGGCGGTTCAGGGCATCGGCGAGCTTTAGCCCAATCTGGGTTATGGCGTTCAGTTCGGACTCCGTCACCGCGCTCGAACGATCGACGAGTTGGAGGGCAAGCGCCAGCAAATCGTAGCTAACCTCGCTCCCATCCTTTGCGAGGTTGCCCCACGCCCGCGAGCCCGCTCTCTGCCCATAGAGTCGATGGGGCTTTTCAATGACATATTCGTTTTGCTTATAGATTCCCAGGGCCGCATCACGAACGACGGGGGTCTCGCCTGGCAAAAAGACGATAAAATCGATGCTGCCAAACGGTTCCTCGTGGGAGATCTCTTCTTCTATGGCGGGCTCTGTCGCCACGGCCTTGGGGCGCAACACCCGCCGCTCCGCCCACTCCGAGTGGACCTCGTCGCTCGCGACCGGATCCGGCTTAGTGGGGTAGTCGGTGCGGGACTCAAACAGCGCCAAAAAACGATGCTTGATACGGCCGCGGTCATAGGCGTTGAGCCCGACTGCGAAGATCACCAGCAGGCCCAATAGGATGAGCGCGCCCTGCAGGTCCATCTCAGGCCCCCGCAGCTTGGCGCGCCACCATATCGAGCGCCTCCTCGACGTCCACGCTGACGAGCCGCGACACGCCGGCCTCGACTGTCGTCACGCCCAACAACACCTCGGCCGCCTCCATAGTGACCTTATTGTGGGTAATAAAGAGAAGCTGGCTGTGCTTTGACAGCTCCTTCAGGGTATCGGCAAAGCGCCCGACATTGGCCTCGTCAAGTGGCGCATCGACCTCGTCCAAAAAGCAAAAGGGCGCAGGATTCAAGGCAAACAACGCGAAAATCAGCGACACCGCTACCAGCGCCTTCTCACCACCCGATAACAGGTGGATCGTGGTATTGCGCTTTCCTGGCGGCCGGGCCATGACCGTGACCCCAGTTTCCAAGAGATCGTCGCTATTCATGAGGAGATGGGCCTCGCCGCCGCCGAACAGGCGTGGAAAGTAGGCCTTGAACTCCTCGTTCACCCGATCGAACGTCTCCTTGAATCGTCCGCGCGTCTCGCGATCGATCTTTCGGATCGCCTCGTCTAGCAAAGCCAGCGCCTGGGTCAAATCCTCGTGTTGCGCATCCAAAAACGTTTTCCGTTGCAACTGCTCGGCATACTCATCAATCGCGACAAGATTGACCGCCCCAAGACGCGCGATGCGCTCGGTGAGCGCGGCGAGATCCTTTTCCAATACCCCGACCTCGACCCTCTCTTCGACGTTGTGCGCAAGCGCCTCCAGATCGGCCTCTAGGCCCTGGGCCGCAAGCCCCTCCACAAGCGCGCTGCGCCGCACCTTGAGTTCGTGCGCCGCAAGCTGCCTTTGATTCCACTGATCTTGCGCTTCGCGCACCGCGGCCTCTACCGCCTGCCGGGTATGCTCCGCGGTCTTCAAGGCCTGCTCGTGGCCGGCCAAGGCCTCCTGGGCCCGATCGAGGGCGACCTGGGCCGCCGCGCGCGCCGAGAGTAAACCGGACAATTCTTGCTGCGGCCCCTGCTCGGCGCCGTCCGCCTCGGCGATCTGAGTCGTCAAGCCCTCCCGTCGCTCGCTCAGCTGCGCAAGCTCGGTGCGGCCGCGTTTCACCCGCTCGCGCACCCCTTCGCGCGCGGTATGGGCTTGCTGCTGGTCTATTGCCAATTTATGGGATCTGTCGCTCGCGGAGCGCAGAGCCGTACGGGCCGATTCCAGGGCCACCTGCCGCTGTGGCCGGTCCTCGGACAACACCGCAATCGCCGCCTCGCTCTGTTGGGCCGCCGCGCGCGCCTCGCGCTCATGGATTTCCGCGCGCCCCAACTCCTCGCTACAAATAGCGATTTCCCTTTTGATCTCGTTCAGCTCTGCGGTCAGACGGTCATGGCGAGCGGCGCGACTGCGCTCTTCGGCTTGCACGCGCTCGGCGGCCCCGTGGGCCTTGGTCCGGACCTCGGCGCATCGATCCACAGCGCGCCGGGCCTCGGTGCGCTGCTCCTCAAGAATCCTAAGCTCGGCACGCGCGCTCTCGGTCGTGCGTTCGGCAGCAGCCAACGTGCCCCGGGTCTGTTCGCGACGCTTGGTCCACTCGGCTATTTCCCGTTCGCGGGCCAATACCCCGGCGCGCTCATCGTTTTCACCGGCAAAGCTCACAATATCGCGACCGACGCACACCCCCTCGGGGGTCACAAGGGTCTCGTGGGCCGCCAAAAGCGCCCGTTCTGCAAACGCCTGTTCCAGGGAATCGACCGACCGCGCGCCACTAAAAAGACTGGCTACCGGAAACGGTGCGTGCACTTTGGCGCTCAAGCCGTCGCCCTCGTTCTCGTCTGCGCCCACGATGGGCTCAAACAATACGACTGGGGTCTTTTCGAGTGCCCTGAACCAGATCG